>CAYUYS010000097.1:0-7172 GCA_964449415.1 uncultured Paludibacteraceae bacterium
CTGATTCGGTTTCCGTGTGGCGCGGGCAGGCGAAGTTGTGGTAATTTCGTCTGCTTTTTCTTCGGCGCAAAAAACAAGGCCGACAATCTATCATCGCCGGCCTTATGCGTGTTGCTCAGTTGCGCTACGCTTGCTTTTGCAGGTATTGGTCCATGGCTTTGGCAGCTTTTCGGCCATCGCTCATGGCAAGGATGACAGTGGCACCTCCTCTGACAATGTCTCCTCCGGCAAAAATGATGGGAATCGAGCTTTGCATGGTTTCCTCATTCACCACGATGGTGCCCCACTTGCTAATGTCAAGTCCGCTTACAGAGTTTGGTATCAGCGGGTTTGGCGAAACACCCACGCTGGCAATGACCAAATCCACATCAATCAGTTTCGTCTGTCCTTCCACGGGCACCGGGCTGCGCCGCCCGCTCTCGTCCGGCTCGCCCAGCTCCATGACCTGGAGCCGCATTTTGCTGACACGGCCGTGTTCGTCGG
Organism: uncultured Paludibacteraceae bacterium; assembly: GCA_964449415.1. Taxonomy (GTDB): domain Bacteria; phylum Bacteroidota; class Bacteroidia; order Bacteroidales; family Paludibacteraceae; genus CALUNA01. Next base: position 484 of record CAYUYS010000097.1, read on the forward strand.
GCAGATATTCAATCGGATTGTGCAAGGTCATGAACTCAACGCCTTCTTCTTTGGCGTGTTTCACTTCTTCCACGCGGGCGGGCATTTCCTGTTCGCTGCGGCGATAAACGATCATGGCGTGTTCCGCACCCAACCGCCGGGCCGTGCGCACCGCATCCATGGCGGTGTTTCCGCCACCGATTACCGCCACACTCTTGCCACGCAGTATCGGCGTGTCGGCATCCGGGTTGGCTGCATCCATCAAATTGACGCGGGTCAGATACTCGTTGCTGCTCATGACACCTATCAGATTTTCTCCTTTGATGTTCATGAATCTGGGCAATCCGGCACCGCTGCCTACGAAAATGCCTTTGAAACCGTCTTCTTCCAGTTGCTGTACGGTGATGGTTTTACCGATAATCGTGTCTTTCTCGAAACGGACGCCCATTTTCTCCAGATTCCGGATTTCCACGTCCACTATTTTGTTTGGCAAACGGAATTCCGGTATGCCGTATTTGAGTACGCCGCCTATTTCGTGCAAGGCTTCGAACACCGTTACATCATAGCCTGCTTTTGCCATGTCGCCGGCAAAGGCGAGTCCGGCCGGTCCGGAGCCGACTACGGCTATTTTGATACCGTTGGCCGGTGCCGTTTCCGGGATGGATATATGTCCGCTTTCGCGTTCGTAGTCGGCCACAAAACGTTCCAGATAGCCTATGGCCACGGCAGGTTTTCCCATTTTCAGATGCATGCATTTGCTTTCGCATTGTTTTTCCTGCGGGCAAACGCGGCCGCACACGGCCGGCAGCGTGGAACTTTGCTTGATAACGCGGGCAGCTTCCAGAAACTCGCCGCGCTCCACGTTTTTGACAAATTCCGGTATGTCGATGCCCACCGGGCAACCTTGCATGCAAGTGGGGTTGGCGCAATCCAGGCAACGTTTGGCTTCCTGCACAGCCTGTTCGCGTGTCAGGCCGCAATTCACTTCCTCCGTAAAGGTTGTGATGCGGTAAGCCGGATCCAGCTCGTTCATTTTGACGCGCTCAATCGCCGTGCGCTCCTTGGGTTTCATGGATTTGCGCAATTCGGCGCGCCATTCCGCATCGCGGCCGGTGCAGGTGTCGTTGTCTTTTTCTTGGCTGTGCTGGATGGCTTCTTTTTCTTCTTCCTTGTAGCCGCCCAGGCGCAAAAGCATTTCGTCAAAATCGACTTGGTGCGCGTCAAATTCGGGCCCGTCCACGCAAACAAATTTGGTTTTGCCGCCTACGGTTATGCGGCACGCGCCGCACATGCCCGTTCCGTCCACCATGATGGTGTTGAGCGATGCTTCCGTCGGAATGTCGTATTTTTTTGTCAGCAGTGCCACAAATTTCATCATAATGGCCGGCCCGATGGTGATGCACTTGTCCACCTTTTCGCGCTTGATGACTTCTTCCACGCCTTGTGTAACTAATCCTTTCCGGCCGTAAGAGCCGTCATCGGTCATGATAATCAGTTCGTCGGAAACGTCGGCAAGTTGTTTTTCCAAAATAATCAGTTCTTTGGTGCGTGCCGCCAGCACGGTAACAACGCGGTTGCCGGCTTGCTTGAGCGCCTCGGCTATGGGCAACATGGGGGCGGCACCCACGCCTCCGCAGGCGCATACCACCGTTCCGAACTTATCTATGTGCGTGGCCTTGCCCAACGGCCCGACCACATCCGTGATATAGTCGCCGACTTCGAGCTGGCATATTTTGGTGGAAGAAACGCCTATTTTTTGTATCACTAAGGTGATGGTCCCTTTTTCCGTATCGGCCGAAGCAATGGTCAGGGGCACACGTTCGCCTTTTTCGCCACTCTTGACAATGACAAAATGCCCGGCCTTGCGCGAACGGGCAATGAGCGGTGCTTCAATTTCAAGTTTTACAACGTTTGCAGAAAAATAATCTTTGCTGACAATTTTATTCATCTTTTGTGAGGTTATGATTTTGTTTGAAAATGGTGCGCAAAGTTACAAAATAATTGCATAACCGGAAAATGTAAGATAAATAACACGAAATATCGCTTTTCGGCGAGCGAAATGTCAAAATCGGCTGTCGGTTTTTGCGCAATATGTAACAAGATTTGTTGCCTATACAACAAAAAGATGTTATTTTTGCTGTCTCAAAAAAAACAAGAAGGAAGAACCTGAAAATCCGGGAAAGAGTAGGGACTAATTTAAAACAACAGGATTATGAAAAAACTGGTTTTTGCAGTCGCGATGGCATGTGTGGGTCTGGCATTTTCGTCTTGCGGTAATGTGGAGAAATGTTACGAAATCACCGTAACGTATACACTTTTGGGGCAGGAATATTCCGTCACTTCATACGCGCGTTGCACGAAGAATGAATTGAAAGATGCGGAAGCGGAAGTGAAGGCAACGTTGACAGCTGTAGGTATTTCGGAAGATATTATCACTGTCAGCTCCAAAGCCGTTCCTGATACCAACTGCGAATAAGCCGTACCGGCAAGCGGGAAAGTTTGAGATGGATTGTTCCGAATTTCGGGGCCATCCATTTTTCTTTTCCGTCACCCGTTTGTTTTGCCGTTCTTTTTCATTACATTTGCATTTCCATTTTCAAAAATTGAATTATGCAGGAAAAAATTATTATCCTCGATTTCGGTTCGCAGACCACACAGCTGATTGGCCGTCGTGTCCGCGAATTGAGTGAATATTGCGAGATTTTGCCTTACAACCGGCTTCCGGAAAGCCTTGATGGCATAAAAGGAGTGATCTTGTCCGGCAGTCCGTATTCGGTGTACGATCCGTCCGCATTCAAAACCGACTTGTCGCGTTTCCGCGGCAAGCTGCCGGTGTTGGGCATTTGCTACGGCGCGCAGTTCATAGCCTACACCTCGGGCGGCAAGGTAGAGCCTGCCGTGGCGCGTGAGTACGGCCGGGCCAACTTGGAAACGATAGATATGGACGACGAGCTGTTCAGGGGCATCAATTCGGGTTCGCAAATTTGGATGTCGCATGGCGATACGATTACGGAATTGCCCGCGGATTTCAAGACTATTGCCGGCACGGCCGATATTCCTGTGGCCGCATTCAGGGTTATGGGTGAACAAACCTGGGGCGTACAGTTCCATCCGGAAGTGTTCCACACCTTGGATGGCACGCTGCTTCTGGACAATTTCCTGAATATTTGCGGATGCGCCAAAGATTGGTCGGCCGCTTCGTTTATTGACACGACCGTGGCGGCACTGAAAAAGCAGATAGGCAACGACAAGGTTGTGCTCGGCTTGTCGGGCGGTGTCGACTCGTCCGTGGCGGCCATGCTCCTGCACAGGGCCATCGGCAACAACCTCACGTGCATTTTTGTGGATCACGGCTTGTTGCGCAAAAACGAATTCCATTCCGTTATGGATGCCTACAAACATTTGGGACTGAATGTAGTCGGCGTGGATGCCGGCGAGAAATTTTACAAGGCTTTGGCCGGCGTGTCCGACCCGGAACGCAAGCGTAAGATAATCGGTACCGGATTTATTGACGTGTTCGATGAGGCGGCGCGCCAAATCAAGGATGTGAAATGGCTGGCACAAGGCACGATTTATCCCGATATTATCGAATCGCTTTCCATTACGGGCACGACCATCAAGTCGCACCACAATGTGGGAGGCCTGCCGGAAAAAATGAACCTGAAACTCTGCGAACCGCTGCGCCTGCTGTTTAAGGATGAGGTGCGCAAGGTGGGCCGCGAGTTAGGCATGATGGCCCAACTGATTAAACGGCAGCCGTTTCCCGGGCCGGGACTTGCCGTGCGCATTTTGGGCGAAATCACGCCGGAAAAAGTCCACATCTTGCAGGAAGCTGACGATATTTTCATTTCCGCCTTGCGCGAATGGAATTTGTACGACCGCGTATGGCAGGCAGGAGTCATTCTGTTGCCGGTGCGTTCGGTCGGTGTCATGGGCGATGAGCGCACGTACGAAAATGCCGTTGCGCTGCGTGCCGTTACCAGCACCGATGCCATGACGGCAGATTGGGCCCAGTTGCCCTACGAGTTTTTGGCGAAAGTATCGAACGACATTATCAACAAGGTGAAAGGCGTGAACCGCGTGGTTTACGACATCAGTTCCAAGCCGCCGGCAACCATTGAGTGGGAATAAAATTGTTTTGAGATACCATTCCCAAAGTCTTTGATCCGTATGCTGAAAAGCCGGCCGCGGTTAATTTTATCTTTGAAAAATTTGCAGGGAATGCAAGTAAGTATTATCTTTGCAGCGCAAAACGGTGGTTATAGCTCAGTTGGTTAGAGCGACGGATTGTGGTTCCGTAGGTCGTGGGTTCGAGCCCCATTTTCCACCCCGAAGGCGAGCTTCCGAATGTGTCGGTTGCTCGCTTTTTTTGATGAAACAATTATTGGATAACCGGTTCTTGTTCAAGCGCCAAGTGGTTATCCAATAATCTGATAAATTCTCGCAGTTCCGCGTTTTATTTTTTCTCCCTTATCGTGATGGCATATCCGCCGCCGGGGGCAACGTACTGTTTCAGTTTCGATTTGGAGGTGATGGTTTGGGTTTTTATCTCGTAAGCCTGCGGGTTGGTTGTGTAGTGTGTTTCGGGCGTGTCGCTGTAGATGGTGGCTTCGTATTTTTTGCCTTTTTCCAGGAAATCGAAGCTGATTTCGGACGTTCGTGCGTCGTAACCGCCCACGCTGCCCACAAACCAATCGCCGGTGTGTTTGGCTTGCCGCGCTATGGTGATGTATTCAGCCGGTTCGGCTTCCAAGTAAACGCTTTTTTCCCATTCCATGGCCACATCCTTGATAAACTGGAAAGCATCCATGAACTTTTCGTAGGTTTCGGGCAGGTCGGCGGCCATCTGCAGCGGGCTGTACATGGTAACGTAGAGTGCCAACTGATTGGCTATGGTTACGTTGGCATGCGAGTTATTGTCGGGGTTGTATTTGTTGATATCCATTTCGAACAATCCGGGCGTGTAGTCCATTGGTCCGCCAATCAGGCGCGTGAACGGCAGTATGGCCGTGTGGTAGGGTTTGCTTCCGCCGAAGGCCTGGTATTCCGTGCCGCGTGCCGATTCGTTGCCGATCAGGTTCGGATAGGTGCGGCATATTCCGGTAGGACGGACGGCCTCGTGCGCATTGACCATGATGCGGTAGTCGGCCGCCTTTTCTATGGCATACTGGTAGTGGTTCACTAACCATTGGCTGTAATGGTTTTCGCCCCGCGGAATGATGTTGCCTACATAGCCGCTCTTGACGGCATTGTATCCGTTGTCCACCATAAATTGGTAGGCCTGATCTATATGGCGCTCGTAGTTGCGTATGGAAGCGGATGTTTCGTGGTGCATGATTATCTTAACGCCTTTGCTTTGGGCATAGTCGCGCAGTTCGGGCAGGTTGAAGTCCGGATAGGGCGTAACGAAGTCGAACACGTAATCCTTGGAGTTTCCGTACCAATCTTCCCAGCCTTGGTTCCAGCCTTCCACGAGTACGGCATCAAATCCGTGCTCGGCGGCAAAGTCGATGTAGCGTTTCACGTTGGCCGTGGTGGCTCCGTGGCGGCCGTGGGGTTGGGCTTGGGTGTAGTCGGTGATGCCGAGGTGTATGCTCGGGAACTCGTCGGTGTACGACCAGTCGTTTTTCCCCGTAATCAATTCCCACCATACGCCTACATATTTGCAAGGTTTTATCCACGAGGTATCTTCTATCTTGCAAGGTTCGTTCAGGTTGAGTGTGATGCGCGATGCGAGTATGTCGCGTGCGTCATCGCTGACGATGATGGTGCGCCACGGCGATTGGCAGGGGGTCTGCATATAGCCTTTGTCGCCCTGTGCGTCGGGCGTAAGCCACGATTCGAAAATCATGTTGTCATCGTCTAAGTTCAGGTGCATGCAAGCGTAGTTGATGAGGGCCGCTTCGTGCAGGTTTATGTAAAGCCCATCGTCGGTTTTCAGCATGAGTGCGGTCTGTACGCCTGTGGGCGAGAAGCTCGTCTGCGACAGGTTGTCGGTGATGGCGCCGGCCTGCAGGGCGCGTATCTGGGACATTTTCGAAACGGTGTAGTCGTATTCCTGCGTATCGTAGTCGCCCGGAATCCAGTAGGCCGTGTGGTCGCCGGTCATGGCAAACTGCGTGCGTTCTTCCTTGATGACGAAATAGGTGAGGTTTTTCTGTTGTGGAAATTCGTAGCGGAAGCCCAGTCCGTCGTCAAAGAGTCGGAAGCGTACCGTCAGGGTGCGTTCGGTGGCGGGCTGGAACAAGGTTACGGCCAGTTCGTTGTAATTATTCCTGATTTCGGCCTCTTCGCCCCAGACGGTTTGCCACGTTTCGTCGCAGGTGGTTCTGACGCTGTCCTGCAGGGTGAATCCGCTTGTCAGCGAATGTGCGCTGCCCGCGTTTGTTTCTTCAAAATGATTGAAATCCCTGCGTTGTGCCTCGCCTTTCAGCTCTATGCCCAGCCGGCTCGGGGCGATGACGGTTTTCCCCTTGTAGGCCAGCGTGTAGGTAGGCTGCCCTTGGTTTAGGTTAAACTGCATTTTGAGTTGTCCGTTGGGAGAAAGCAGGGTTTGTGCGGCAATTGCCGTGCTGCACAGTGTGGCCATGGCCACTGCCAGTAAAGTTTTGTGATTCATACCATTTGTTTTTTTGGAGATTATTCTTTTTCAATGCGTGTGCTGTCGCTGATAGGTGCTTGTTGTCGGTCTGCTGTGTTTCGGTATGGGT
>CAYUYS010000098.1:0-7032 GCA_964449415.1 uncultured Paludibacteraceae bacterium
ACAGCCACACCACCGAAAAGAACAGGATCAGAAAACGATATTTCAGAAAAGGTATTGGCGTCGTCAGCGGGAAAAATCGCAATACAACCAAAAAACTCAGTGCCAAAAAACAGATATCAAGCAACAGATAGCTCCACTTAATCCGATAGGCAAAAATGCGTCGTATTTGTTTCTTCATTCTTTCTTGTTTTTATGTGATTAGTGCTTAATGAGGGGACAAAGATACAAAAAAGGAACGAAACCACGCACAACCATATTCATTTTCGAATACGGGCAAGGTCAATTGACAAGTGCAATTTTACACATGTTCCGCCTTTTTTACAATCCGGATGCTGAGTTCGTACAGCAACCACATGGGCACGGAAACCAACGAAAGGGTAAAGACATCCGCTGTCGGGGTAATCACGGCTGCCAAAATCAGTATGGCGACAATTGCATGTTTCCGATAACGCCGCATATAAGCAACTTTCAGAAAACCCAGCTTGGCAAACAGCCAGCAAAGGACGGGAATTTCAAAAACAGCTCCCATGAGCAGGCTCATTGTAATTAGCGTTCCCATATAGGAATCCAGAGAAATCAGGTTGCTGACATCATGGCTTACCTGGTAGGTTCCCAGAAAACGGAATACCAACGGGAAAAGCATAAAATAACAGAACAACACCCCGAGCATGAACATGACATAGCCGCTGCCGGCGACTCGCACAACATATTTCCGCTCGTCCACATAAAGTGCCGGCGATATAAAACGGAAAAACTGATACAATACGTAAGGAGAAGCCACCAGAAAGCCGGCATACAAGGCTGCTCGCATGTGTACGACAAACTGCCGCGCCAGTCCTGTGTTTATCAAATCAACCGTAAAATCATTGACGGGCAGCTGCACACCCAACCCGGCACTGACAGCATGAAACAAACGATAGATAATAAAATCGTTTTCTTTCGGTGCCAGAATGATGGAAAAAAGCGTTTCCTTGAACAGAAAAGCAAATATGCTGAAAACGAGCGTCACCGCCACTACTTTCAACAAGACTGTCCGCAACACATCCAAATGTTCCCAGAAGGACATATTTGCCTGTTCCTGATCCATCCGTTCAGTCTTTCTTCTGTTTGTCGGAAACGGACGTTTCATCCGTCACATTCTTTTCCACTTCCTTCATGCCATCCTTAAAACTCCGGATTCCCTGCCCGAGGCCTTTCATCAATTCCGGGATTTTTTTCCCGCCAAACAGCAGCAGAACAATCAAGGCAATAACCAGAATTTCCTGAATACCGATATTGCCGAATAACAAAATCACTGATAAAGTTGCCATATTTCTATTTCTTGATTAGGTGATTGATTAACAAATATCCTCCGAAAATCTGCATAAGTATGCCCGGAAAACCGATACGGAAGTCTTGCAAAGCCATATACATATCCTTCAGGAGCATCCATTCAAACAAGATACCCACAAACTGACTACCGAGTACGGCAAAAGCAATAGTGGCAAGGGTGGCTTTATGAAAACGGGCAGCCGAGAAACCTGCCATAACGGCCAGCGCGACCGACTTAAACAAAACAACCGGCAGGACAGCCACGGGAGGCATACCAAAAAGCAGGGAATTTAACAAGGGTGACAACGCGGCTGTCAGCAACCCAACTTTCCAACCATATTTGTACGAACCGACAAGCGTAAAGAAATATATCGGCAACCAGACGGCACCGCCTTGCGGCAACAAATGACACAACTGAGGCAGCACAATATTGCCTGTTACGAACAAAGCTGCCAGCCAATACGTTTTCACATTGCTGTATGGCAATGCATACAATTTCACAGAATTTTCCATACTTGCTTTTCTATTCTTGCCGGAATGTTCGGTTACTAGATCAAACATTCCGGCCAACAAAAGTAATAATTATTGTTCAAAAACTGCTAATGCAATTCGATTATGCTACACCGCCAGAAACGCATGTATCGCTTCAAACATTTCCCGGGGAGTATGTAGGTCAGCGCATAGCTTTTCTACCGGACACCAGTCTGTCCCCGCCCGATTCTGCACATGAGGCACCAGTTGTCCGTAGCTAACTTCCAGATGGTTTGCCTTCAGCAACTCCAGCGCCGGTCGGCTAATCACATCGGCATGCAACCGGCTTACGCCTCCCAGTAGCATCAAGGCTGCCGCTCCTTTCCCCACAACCTTGTCGGCCACCGACGCGCCCCGCAGAAATGCCGGCTCTCTCAACAAAAGATCGTGCAGATCACGTACGCCGCGCCCGGTAAAAACCGCAACCCGACCTTCGTTGGCAATGACGCACGAACAGTTGCCTTCGTGCAAACGACCCATCAAATCGTTCATGACAATGTACCTTGTTTCAATTGTTCCACAAAACGGTCGATGCGTTGCAGCTCTTTCGGAATATCAATGCTTTGCGGACAATGTGACACGCACCGCTCGCATCCGATACAATGATCGGCCTGACGCAATTTGGGTACACTCCTGTCGTATCCCACCAAATAGGCACGGCGGGCCTTGCGGTAGTTTTCATCCTGACGGCTGCGCGGGATATTGCCCTCATTGACACATTTGTTGTAGTGTACCAAAATAGACGGAATGTCAATTCCATACGGACACGGCATGCAATATTGACAATCGTTGCACGGAATTGTGGGATATTTGATCATTAATTGCGCCGTTTCTTCCAGAAAAGCTTTTTCATCATCCGTCAGCGGCTGCAGCGGCGAATACGTGCGTATATTGTCCTGCAGATGCTCCATGTAGCTCATTCCACTCAATACGGTCAGCACATTCGGATACGAACCGGCAAAACGGAAGGCCCACGATGCCACGCTGTCTTGCGGTTTTTGCTGTTTCAGGCGTAACATGATGTGTTCAGGTACATTGGATAACCTGCCGCCCTGCAAAGGTTCCATGATGATGGCCGGGATGTCACGCTTCAGCAACTCCCCGTACAGATATTCTGCATTGACATTGCGTCCGGATGCGTGTAGCCAATCCACATAATTCATTTGGATTTGTACAAAGTCCCAATGCACATAGTCGTCCAATGCCAGGACTTGGTCAAATACGTCAACCGTGCCGTGAAACGAGAAGCCCAGATTGCGTATGCGGCCCTTTTCGCGCTCTTCCAGCAGAAAATCCAGCATGCCGTTGTCGATATAACGCGCTCTGAATGTTTCCATACCGCCATTCCCGACCGAATGCAGCAGATAATAATCGATATAATCCACCTGCAAATCTTTGAATGATTGTTCATACATGGCTATGGAATTGCTTCGGGTGGGATTATGAAAATTGGACAGCTTGGTGGCGACAAACAGTTTCTCGCGCGGATGTCGCTTCAGGGCTATCCCCGTCGATTTTTCCGAGAATCCCTGCACGTATACAGGAGAGGTGTCAAAATAATTCACGCCATGCGCAATGGCATAATCCACCAGCCGGTTTACACTGTCCTGATCAATAACATTGCCTGTATTATCGGCAGCCGGCATGGTCGGCCAACGCATACAACCGTATCCCAACAGGGAAACACGATCGCCTCGTTTGGATGTACGAAAAGTCATCTTGCCGGTTGGCACAGTTGTTTGTGCGGTTTTACCGGCCGTGTTTCCATTTTTCCCTTCGCAGCCATAAAACAACGCTGCACCGGTTGCAGTGCCGATGCCTACAATTTTCAGGAAATCACGCCGGTTCATGTCTTTGTTATGTTTATCGCTCATGATAATTGGTCTTGTATTCAGGTTCAAATTTTCCGATGCACTTCGTGTCCTTCCACATACATTGCGCTGAACGGACGTGCAGGACACAAATTTTCGCACGCGCCGCATCCGATGCATCGTTCCGTGTTTACCACCGGTATTGCCGGCGAAAACGCATCGTCGGGCACGGACGGTATCATGCTGATAGCTCCCACCGGACAATGACGCGCGCAATTGTCGCATTTTACGCCATCGGTCATCGGTACGCAGTTGTCGGCTATCCATACGGCATGGCCAATCTGGATGGCAGATTTCTCGGCCGGCGTAACAGGCCGGATGGCACCGGCCGGACACACTTCCGAACATTTGGTGCACTCCGGACGACAATAGCCGCGCTCGTATGACATTTCCGGCTGCATAAACATCTGAAAATCGGACGAAGGGCGCAACACCTGATTAGGACACGCCGAAACGCACAGTTGGCATGCCGTACAATGCCGCGCGAAATGTCTGAGCCGTTGGGAGCCCGGAGGTACCAGACGCGTGGCACGTTCCGGTTTCTTTTTATCCTCAATTATCGCCAGGCCACCATCCACTTTCTTTTCCTGAGCCTTCAGCGCAGCAGAGGCAGCAAACAGAAAAGCCGTTGACAAGAACAGGCGACGTTCCTTATCGGGGTTTGTCGGCTTGGCCGCTGCTGTATCTGACTGCTGAAAACGGCTGCGGTACACAATTGCTCCCTGCCGACAGGTGTCCAAACAGCCGAAGCAAGCCACACAACGCGAAAGGTCTATCCGTGTACGAGCAGAATCGATACACGAAGCCTTGCATGTACGTGCACACAAATGACAATGCGTGCATTTTTCGGTATCTATCACCGGACGGAACAACGAATAGCGCGACAAAAAGCCCAAAACCGTTCCCACCGGACACACCGTGTTGCAATAAGTGCGGCCGTTCTGCCAGGCAAGCACACAAAGCACGATCAATGTAACAACCGCCACCAGCAATACCGGAACATTCTTCAGCCATAGTTCCGTGCTGTAAAAGGCATAGCTGTCGAACCGTTCGGCCACGCCGGCCAATACATTATTCCCCCACCGATATACAGGCGCCAGCAAATGAGATGCCATGCGCCCATAAGCGGCATACGGATCAAGCAAGGAAGCAAACGCAACGAAACCGGCCACTACTGCTACCAGAAACAAAACGAAAAAGGAGTAACGCAACCAATTGACCGCCGGAGAATATGCAAAACGACGACGCTTTTTCCGGCGCAAGCCGCTGACACGCGAAACAACATCCTGAAATATGCCTAACGGACATACGACCGAACAATAAACACGGCCAAGCAGCAAAGTCAGAAGAATCAGCAACAAGATAACAAGTACATTCAGTGCCAAAACAGCCGGTACGAACTGTATGTCAGCCAGCCAGCCAAACCATGCATGAATCGTACCTGTAAAATCCAAAAACAACAAGGTGAGCAATGCAAAAGACAAAATGGCAAGGGTTCTTCTGATTTTCAGCAACATAACTTAAAGGTAATAATCCAATTTTCCACAAGCAGTTTCAAACATCAAAAACGCCATACATGCGCGCAAAAATAACAATTTTGTTTAACAACCCGGTGCTTTTATGTTTTTTTTACAACGCGAGCACCCAATCGCCGGCAAGCACACAAAGCAAATGCGTTCTTTGTAAACGAAACGCGCAATTTCTGATTTTATGCCTATCTTTGCCGTAGAAATCTGAAGCATATCATCCATGCTACATCAAGCCGAAAAAGACTGCATTTTCTTACGTGAAGAAACCTTGCCTTCCCGACCGCGCCCCATAGATGCGCACAAGGGAACATTCGGGCATCTGCTGGTGATTGCCGGCAGCAAAGGCATGGCAGGCGCTTCGCTGCTGGCAGCACGCGCGGCCCTGCGCAGCGGTTGTGGCATGGTCACCATACACGGGCCGGCATGCAACCGCGTCATCCTGCAAACCGCACTGCCGGAGGCCATGTTCGAATCGGATGTTTCGGAAAACTTCAACTCGGCCATCGACCATGCCGGCCGATACGATGCATGGGTCGTCGGGCCGGGACTGGGCACACACGAACAAACAGCACAAATGCTGCATAACTTGTTGCGACACGAACCAAAACCCTATATTCTGGATGCAGATGCCCTGAATATGATTGCCACCCACAAGGATTGGCTCGACTTGCTCCGCCCCGGAACGATATTAACCCCACACATCAAGGAATTCGAACGGCTGTTCGGTGCTGCCGAAAATCAGGATGAACGCATACAGACCTTGCGCAACCGTGCGTCCGCGCACAACCTGATCATTGTACTGAAAGGCCCCGGCACCCTGATTGCCGTGCCGTCCGGAAAATTATACAAGAACACAACCGGCAATCCCGGCATGGCAACTGCCGGAAGCGGTGATGTGCTGGCAGGAATCATCGGCAGTTTGCTTGCACAAGGCTACTCGCCCGAAGAAGCCGCCGTAAAAGGTGTATTCCTGCACGGAAAAGCCGGCGATGCCGTGCTCAGACACAGAAGACAAGAAGCGCTGATTGCTTCGGACATTATCGAACATTTACACATACGGAACGCATGAATTTCATAGGAATCATACCTGCACGTTACGCATCAACACGTTTTCCGGGCAAACCATTGGCCGACATGAAAGGGAAACCCATGATACAGCGGGTATACGAACAGGCTCGGAAAAGTCTGGATAAGGTTTGCGTAGCCACCGACGACCCGCGCATAGCGGATGCCGTAAGCGCTTTTGGCGGAGAAGCCGTCATGACATCAGAAAAGCACCGGAGCGGAACCGACCGCTGTTACGAAGCGTATCTGAAATGCAACTACCCGGCAGATGTCATTATCAACATTCAGGGCGATGAACCCTTCATACAACCGGCACAGATAGATGCTATTAAGGCTTGTTTCCGTACGCCCGACACACAGATTGCGACGCTGGCAAAACCATATAGCCCGGAAAGCACGTTCGAGGAACTGTCCGATCCGAACCATCCGAAAATCATTTTCTCCGAAAAGACCCGCGAAGCCATTTACTTCAGCCGGTCCATCATTCCGTACAAACGCGGCCTGCATCACACAGCGTGGTTGCGGTCGCATCAATATTACCGCCACATAGGCATGTATGCCTACAGGGCCGATATTTTGGCCGAAATAACACAACTGCCCCCGTCGGCGCTGGAACTGGCCGAATCTCTGGAACAATTGCGCTGGATTGAAAATGGATACAAGATAAAAGTCGGCATATCCACAACAGAGAGCATGGGCATCGATACGCCGGCAGACATGGAAAA
>CAYUYS010000099.1:0-6994 GCA_964449415.1 uncultured Paludibacteraceae bacterium
CCGGAAAAATCGTACTTTTGCCATCCGAAAGAAAACCTGCGGTTTCCGCTGTGTTCTCACAGAACAAAGCGCATGGATTTGACACATCTGCAATCATCATTCAACAATATCCTATCAAAATGACTATCAGTATTATCGGAATCGGAAACATGGGCGGCGCAATTGCGCGCGGACTATGTACAAGCACATTGGTTGCTCCCGAAGACATTCGCGTATCAGACCCGAACCGGGCGCAATTAGACGCCATGCGGCAGTTCAATCCGGCCATTCACACCTGTTCGGACAACAAAGTAGCCGTAGCCGGTGCCGACATTGTCCTGCTGGCCGTGAAGCCGTGGTTGGTCGAGGCGGTAGCCGAAGAAATTGCCGACACACTGGACCCGCAACACCAAATACTCATTTCGATTGCAGCCGGTGTCGAGCTGCACAAGCTGCAAATGCTTTTCGGGTTCAAACAAGCCTTGTTCCGCATTATTCCAAACACAGCCATTGACGTGCAACAGAGCGTAAACACCATCTCCTCGCTCAACGCGACACCCGAACAGGAACAGCTCGTGTGCAATATCTTCAACAAACTCGGGCGCTCCTACTTGGTGCCGGAAAAACAGCTGGATGCCCTGATGGCGCTTTCCAGTTGCGGCATAGCCTACGCGTTCCGCTACATTCGCGCGGCCATGGAGGGCGGCGTAGAAATGGGCATATACCCGAACATGGCCAAAGAAATCGTGTTGCAGACCCTGCGCGGAGCCGTTGAACTGCTGGAACACACGGGCAATCATCCCGAAGCGGAGATAGACAAAGTAACCACGCCGGGCGGCATAACCATCAAGGGCCTGAACGAAATGGAAGCAGCCGGTTTTACAACGGCCATTATCCGAGGCCTGCGGGCATCGTTGATAAAACATTAATTTCGAAAAAACAACGACAATATGAACGAACAGATCAGACAAATAGCCATGCGGTTGGCCGGCCTGCGCGATGCGCTGGACTTGTCGGTAGAGGAAATGGCCGCCCGAACCGGCGTATCCGCCGATGATATCCTGCTGTATGAATCAGGCACGTCCGATATTCCGATGAGTTTCCTGTGCAGTGTGGCGCAGGCGTGCAATGTGGAGACCAGCACGTTGGTGAGCGGCGCGGAACCGCACTCCCAGAGCTTTTACCTCACGCGCAAAGGCACGGGGCCTTCCGTGGAGCGCGTGGCAGCATACAAATACAACGACCTGGCCAGCGGTTTCAAAAATGCGAAATCCACGCCGTTTGAAGTGACCATAGAGCCGAACGACAAACCCATGCACCTGAACACCCACGCCGGCCAGGAATTCAACCTGGTGCTGGAGGGCACCATGATGCTGCAAATTGCCGGCACCCATCTGATGCTGGCCGAAGGGGACAGCATCTATTTTGACGCAACCAAACCGCACGGAATGAAAGCCATGAACAATGCCAAAGTGCGTTTTCTGGCCATAATCATTTAATCCCAAACAGAAAGAAAAATATGTTACTGCAAAAATATCTGGCACAGACGGAATTCAGTTCCTACGAAGACTTTTGCCAAAATTACCGGCTGACCGTGCCCGACGATTTTAATTTCGGTTACGATATTGTGGACGAATGGGCAGCCCGGGAGCCGGACAAGTTGGCGCTTTTGTGGACGAACGACCGGGGCGAATGCCAGCGTTTCACGTTTGCCGACATGAAGCGCGAAACCGACAACACGGCAGCCTATTTCCAGTCGTTGGGCATACAAAAAGGCGACATGGTCATGGCCATACTGAAACGACGCTACGAGTTTTGGTTCACCATTGTTGCGCTGCACAAAATCGGTGCGGTGATTATTCCGGCCACCCATTTGCTTACCAAAAAAGACATTGTTTACCGCAACAATGCGGCTAGCATCAAGGCCATTATCGCCGTAGGCGAAGAACCCATCCTTACGCACATAAACGATGCCATGCCGGAATCGCCCACCATCCGGCTTTTGATTTCAGTCGGAAGCATCGTACCCGATGGTTGGCACGATTTTCATGCAGAACGCCGGCACGCGGGCCCGTTCGTGCCTCCGACCGAACGCAACCGCAGCACCGACCCTATGTTGTTCAGTTTTACGTCGGGCACAACCGGCAACCCCAAGTTGGTGATGCACAATTTCGCCTACCCGCTGGCACATATCATAACCGCCAAATACTGGCACAACCTGCACGAGAAAAGTTTGCATCTGACCATTGCCGACACGGGGTGGCTCAAAGCCGTTTGGGGAAAACTGTATGGTCAATGGATTGTGGGCGCGGCTGTTTTTGTGTACGACCACGAAAAGTTTACGCCCGCCGACATGCTGGCCATGATTGAGAAGTACAAACTGACATCCTTGTGCGCGCCTCCCACCATTTTCCGTTTCCTGATTCGGGAGGATTTGACCAAATACGATTTGTCGAGCTTGGAATGGTGTACGATAGCCGGCGAAGCATTGAATCCGGCCGTGTATGAGCAGTTCCGTCAGCTGACGGGCATCAAACTGCACGAAGGCTACGGTCAGAGCGAAACGACCTTGTCCGTGCTGACGCCGCCCTGGATAGAACCCAAGCCGGGAAGCATGGGCCGCCCGAGCCCGCACTACGATGTGGATTTGCTGACACCCGATGGCCGCACCGCCGAGGTCGGCGAGCAAGGGCAAATCGTTATCCGCATAGACAAACAATATCCGTCCGGCCTGTTCGACGGCTATTATCGCAGCCGGGAACTGACCGACGAGGTCCGGCACGATGGCGTGTATTATACCGGCGATTTGGCTTGGAAAGACGAAGATGGCTATTTCTGGTTTGTCGGCCGGGCAGACGATGTCATTAAGAGTTCCGGTTATCGTATCGGCCCGTTTGAGGTGGAAAGCGCGCTTATGACGCATCCGGCAGTGGTGGAATGTGCCATCACGGGCGTTCCGGATGAAATCCGCGGGCAGGTGGTCAAGGCAACCATCGTGTTGGCCAAAGACTACAAAGCCAAGGCCGGCTCCGAATTGGTCAAGGAAATCCAAGACCATGTGAAAGCCGTTACGGCACCCTACAAATATCCGCGGGTGGTGGAGTTTGTGGATGAGCTTCCGAAAACCATTTCCGGCAAAATCCGCCGCGTGGAAATCCGCAAGAAAGATGCCCGCTAAGGCTTTTCGAACGACAAATAGGGGCGTAACCGCTGCAAATCGGCATCGCTCAGTTTATCATTCAGTTCCCGCAGTTGTTCCAGATTGGAAAGCCTGAATTTCCTCCTACGCAAGTCATATATGGCCTCGGCTTGCGTGAAGGTGAGATATGGATGACTCCTCAGTTTATCGACAGAAGCACGGTTTACGTACAAGGGCGTTATCAGCGAACTGTCTACCGTAAAAAAATCTTTTATGCGCAGATAGTTCTCTTCGCTCATGCGCGGAATTTCCCGCAGTTGTTCCACGCTGTAAAATCCGCCTAACTGTTTCCTGTACCGCACAATGCTTTGGGCATACCAGCGCCCGATGCCGCGTATCATCATCAGTTCGGTCGTGTCGGCCGTATTCAGCTCCAATACGATGTCTTTCTTCTCCGGGAAAACCGTTTTTTGTGGCATGCTGTCCGTCGTCACGGAAACAGTGTCCGGCTCCGAGCTCCAGATTTGTATGTAAGGTGCCAATTCTTGGTATTTTTCTTCCGACAGACCGTAGATGCGTGCAAAATCTTCCGCTTTGCGAAATTTTCCGCCTCTGGCGCGATATTTCAGTATGTTCCCAGCCACATACGGACGAATGCCCAAACGGACAAAATCGGCGGAATCGGCCGTGTTCGGGTCGAATGGGAAAAGATGATACTGACTTGCCTTACCCGACTGATAGCCGTATGTTTTCCGGGCATATTCCTGCCAACGGTAGTCATTTTCCCGTTCTTTCAGCGAATCTTTAAAGGCTTCCAATTCCACCAGAAATTCCTGCGTATGCTGGTAATCCCTGCTGTGTCCCTGAAAAAAACGAGGCAACAACCGAATGGCCACCATGACAAGGATAATCAATATCATCAAAAACAGAATACCTATTCGTTGGGGCTTGGAAAAAAAGAAGAAATCTTTCATGGTATGTTCTATTTTTTATACTTTTGCAACCAATTAATCGGGGTTGCATGTGGATTTTATTCCTTGTTTTGTTTTTGGCCATCGGCTTTCTGGGCCTTTTAGCCCGGATGTTGCGCAAAGGCAAGCCGGAATCGGCCCGGGAAGAGGCCGCCAAGCCGGATATGCCATCCGACTGCTGCGGACAACACGCCGTGTGCGAGCGTGACAGCCTGCTCAGCAAAGGCCCGGCGTTCGTCTACTACGATGATGAAGAACTGGATGCCTTGGCAGGGATTTCACCCATCGACTTCACACCGGAACAGTTGCAACAATTGGAATACGTGTTTTATACACTCCAAGAACAGGACGTTGCCGGCTGGTTGCACAGCCTGCAAGCACGCAATATTCAATTGCCCATCGACTTGCGCGAAGAAGCGCTGTTTATCGTCAGCGAACGGCGCAACAAATAAACACCCGCAAGGCACAACATACCGCTCAATATCCCCCACCAAAGCGTATCGCCAAAGCCAAATGTTTCCAACGCATCCGCATTCCAGTTATTCCGGCTTATGATATAATAACTGACAACCGCAAAAGCATTGTTTACAAAATGTGCCAGCATGGGTAGCCACAGGCTTCCGCTCCAAACATACAGATAACCGAAAAAGGCCCCCAGCAGCATACGCGGAACAAATCCGTAAAATTGCAAATGAACCGCACTGAAAAGGATGGCACTCGCCCAAACAGCCACATGCATTCTGCCTTTTTCTGAAAACAAATGCAACAATACGCCTCTGAACAACAGTTCTTCCGAAAAAGCCGGCAAGATGGCCATAAGCAATATATTGAATAGCAGCCCACCCACTGAATCGACCGACAAGAAGCGTTCCGTCAGCTGATTCGCCGCCTCCTCCGATGCCTCCATCCACGCTTCCACGCCCGACAAAAATGCCGGGAGTTCCATCTGACGGTTCCATTCGCTGAGCAGATTTATGAACGGCAAAGCAACCAGCATAAAAACAATCACGCCACCAACAACAGGCCATTTCTGCTTTCGGTTGAAACCCAGAACGCCCTGCGGCTGCTCACAACAGCAATATAGGAACAACAAACACGGAATGATCATAACGCCGACAGCTTGCAACAACTGCATGACTTTGAGCGAGGCGGTCGTTTGTTCGCCTCCCGTGCACAACAGCCACAAGCCCATGGCTATCAATGAGCAGAAAGACATGCAAAAAACCAGAAAAAGCGCTTTAAGCAAAAAATGTACGTGTCGGAACTTCCCTTTCATAACTTGCTTCTTTGCGACAAAGATACGCAAAATACAATACATCAAAAAAACTACGTGACACGAAATTACAAACAGAAAGGCAAAATATCATATATTTGCAGCAAAATCTATCAACAGTCATCAGCTATGAAAAAAGTATTGGTAGCCATGAGTGGCGGCACGGACAGCTCGGTTGCTTGTATGCTGTTACGCGAGCAAGGCTATGACATACAAGGTGTTACAATGCGTATGTGGGACACTCCCGCCAAATTCGGCCAACCGGGACAAGATGAACCGGACTATATCTTGGATGCTCGTCGTCTGGCTGCGGAAATGCACTTCCCGCATCATGTCATGGACATGCGGCGAGACTTCCGGCAATGCGTCATAGGGGATTTCGTAAACGAATATCTTGCCGGACGCACGCCAAACCCTTGCGTACAATGTAACATACACATCAAAACAAAATTTTTGCTGCAGAAGGCCGACGAACTGAATTGTGAATACGTAGCCACCGGACATTATGCCAACATAGTGGCAGACAAAGGCATATACTTTATAGAAAAAGGCATGGATAGCAAAAAAGACCAGTCCTATTTTCTGTGGGGACTTTCGCAAGCCGTATTGCGTCGCATGATTTTTCCCTTGGGTGGCTACACCAAACAGGAAATCCGCGTAAAGGCTTATGAGGCAGGATTTAAACACATAGCAGAAAAGGCTGAAAGTCAGGATATTTGTTTCATTGACGATGACTATCGGGATTTTCTCAAAACGCAGGTTCCGGACATGGACAAGCGCATCGGACCCGGAAATTTTCTGGACACATCGGGCAAAATAATCGGAAAACACAAGGGTTTCCCGTACTACACCATCGGACAGCGCAAAGGTTTGGGCATAGCCATGGGAGAACCCGTGTACGTTTTAAACATCAACGCGGAAACCAATGAAATCACCATAGGGACAAAAAGCAATCTGCACGTTTCGGAAATGCGCTTGCGCGACTGCAACTTTCCCGGCGCACATTTGATTGCTGCCAATGAAATGCTTTCGGTGCGCATTCGCTACAAAAGCCGCCCTATCCCTGCGTATGTGAAGCATCTCGATGATGGCCGCGCCACAATCAAGTTTCTTGCACCGGTGGAGGCCATAACGCCGGGACAGTCGGCCGTAATATACCGGAACGAACGCTTGCTTGGTGGCGGCATCATTTGTTAAGAAAAACAATAGTCGCGGCATTTCCTTAAAATTATGTTATAAAACATGTTTTTTTGACCCAATCGCTTGCACGGTATGGTGAAAAGCATTACTTTTGCACCATGTTTTTTCATGGTATTAGATTTAAGGTTAATAATTAGGGTTGGGTTGTCGTGAGACAACCTTTCTTTTTTTGCAAACGTTTGTCCTTCCTTGGTTGCGCGAAGTTTAGCCTACGTAAATTTTCTCCGGATATTTTTTCCATCTTTTGGTGACAGGTTTTTGGGTAAATACCGTTGCTCAACCTTTATTTTCTTTGAAAAACAGCGCGATAAGACAGCCGATGTGTTAAAAATATGTTATAAAACATGTTTTTCGACCAAATCGCTTGCACGGTATGATGGAAAGTATTACTTTTGCACCGTGTTTTTCATGGTATTAGATTTAAGGTTAAGT
>CAYUYS010000100.1:0-6902 GCA_964449415.1 uncultured Paludibacteraceae bacterium
GAAAAATAAGTTTGCTTATTCTCCGGAAATATCTTATTTTTGCGGGGTTGCAAAAAAACGGCCGTATAACATAACTGTTTAACATAGTTTTACAGCACATGGAGCGTAAACAACACCAAGAAGAAAAAAAACTGTGGGAGTTATCACCCGTGTGGGCTGTACTCACCACCGAAGAGAAAGAATTCTTGGAAGAGAATGTTACAGTTCACTATTTTAAGAAGAATGAACTCATTCATTGTGAAGGCGAACAACCTACACACATGATGGTTCTGATAAAAGGGAAGGTCAAAGTATACAAGGAAGGTGTCAGCAACCGAAACCAGATCATACGCATGCTAAAACCTTTCGAACATTTTGGCTACCGGGCCATGATTGCAGACGAGGCTTACAATACCAGTGTCTGTGCTTTTGAACTGTCCACCGTGTATATGGTGACAAAAAACGCGTTTCTGACCCTGTTGAAAAACAACACACAGTTTTGTTATCTTTTTCTGATAGAGATGGCCAAGGATTTGGGTGCTTCCGATACCCGCGCTGTTAACCTGACGCAAAAGCATATCCGCGGACGTCTGGCAGAAGCATTGCTCTTCCTGAAAAAAAGTTATGGATTTGAAGAAGACGGCGCAACCATCAGCATGTACATGTCTCGTGAAGATCTGGCCAATTTGTCGAATATGACCACCTCAAATGCCATACGCACTTTGTCAAACTTCGCATCGGAAGGTATCATCAGCATTGATGGCCGCAAGATAAAAATATTGGAAGAAAGCCGACTTCTGAAAATCAGCCGTTTGGGTTGAGTTTGCCTAATACCTTATTATACAGACACGATTTTGACTCCGTATCAGAAAATAATATACCATATCGAGCATAAGTTGCTCAACAAGGCTTTTGCCGATTTGCACAAGTGGGCCGCCTCTGCACGGGCAGGCACTTATGTAGACCGGTTGGAGAACCTTCAGACAAATTATCGCTATTTGTTGGATTATTTTGTCCGTAATGTAGCCGATCCGCAGCGCAAGGCCGTATATGGGAAATTGTTGGTCGATTTATACGAACTGGCCGACCGGATGCATGCAGAAATCCAAGAGCGCGATTCGGTATTGTTTGACTATATGCAGATGCGTTTGTTCAAACAACGTATTGGTGAAGTTACTCCGACGCATTTGTTGCGTAATCTTTCCGATTTTTACGATGGCGTTGCGGCACGCCGGATGTATGAGGAAACCTTGGAACAGCTGTTCGGCTATTTCTGGTTGTACGACGAATATCCGGAGGAACTGCACAAGTGTTATGTGACGCTTACGACACGGCCTGATTTCGGAGACAATGAAAAATGCCTGGCTGTAACGGCCTTGACCTTAAGCCTTTGGAGAAATTTCTCCGTGAAAAAACTGTTGTTGTTGTTCGACAGCTGCCTGCAAACCAACGATTGTGTGCGCGGACGCGCTTTAGTCGGCTTGTGTTTTCTGCTGGCCAAATACGATCGTCGCCTGCCACTCTATCCGGATATTGATGCGCGCATGCAAATGCTTGCCGAGCAGGCAGATCTGCTTTCCGTATTGAAAACAATCGTTTCACAGATAATACGTTCCGCGCAGACGGAAGAAATCTCCCAAAAACTACGGAATGAAATCATACCGGAAATGTTAAAGGCAAATCCGCGTTTACGCGACAAGTTGAACAACGATGCCTTTCTGAAAATAGAGGATATAGAAGAACCCAATCCGGAGTGGGCGGAATTTTTGGAGGAAAGCGGTGTCGGGAAAAAATTGCGCGAACTGACCGAGTTGCAGCTCGAAGGTGCGGATGTGTACATGAGCACCTTTTCTGCCTTGCGCTCCTTGCCTTTTTTCGAAAAAACAAGCCATTGGTTCATGTTGTTCGACAAGGAATTTTCTGAAATCGCATCCTTGTTCGCAAATGCCGACAAAAGCATTCTTTCGGCCTTTATAAAGAGCAATGTTTTGTGCAATTCAGACAAATATGCTTTTTGTTATGCTGTCCGGCAAATGCCTGAAGCACAGCAGAAATCCATGCAGACATCGCTGAATGCCGAAATGGAACAACTCGGAGAGCAAATAAGTGAACAGGCGGCCGGCCGGAAGGCGATTACGTATATAACCAATCAGTATATACAAGATTTGTATCGCTTTTTTAAACTGCACCGTCACAGAAACGAGTTCGATGATATGTTTGCCCATGCCTTGTCTTTGCATAAGACAGGTTTTTTCGATTACTTTTTTACCACAACAACCGACCGTCTGTACATCGCTACCTTTTATTTCTTCAAAAAACATTATGCACAGGCCTTGGAATTGTTCAGAAGGCTGGAAAATGTTTGTCCAACCGCCGAATTGTATCAGAAAATCGGATATTCTTGCCAACAGCTTGGCGATTTTCCAGCAGCCATGGAAGCCTATGAGCGTGCGGATTTGATTGCGCCCGATCATGTCTGGACGCTGAAACGCATGGCGGTTTGTTCACGGTTGCAGGGAAAAACGGAGGATGCCTTGCGCTTTTATGCGAATGTTGCACGCTTGGCTCCTCATGATAAGGCAGCATTGCTGAATTTGGGGCTTTGTCACTTAGAGCTAAGGCAATATGATGAAGCGTTGAACTTGTATTGCCGGTTGGACATGGAGTATCCGGAGGATGTGCAGGTGTGGCGTGCCTTGGCGTGGTGCTCGTTTATCATGCACAAGTATCTGCAAGCCCGGAAATATTGGACAAAAGTTCTGTCTTTCAAGCCCAATGCAGAAGATTATATGAATGCCGCTCACAATCTGTTTTGCATGGGCGAGCGGGTAGAAGCCATATCCTTGTATCGTCGCAGTAAGGCAGAAAGCGATTCCGCCGCAGATTTTCGTCGTTCTTTTATGAAAGATCAGAAAAATCTGGAAGAACATGGTTTGGATACCGATGACATTGCTTTGCTGTTCGATTGTGTATGAAGGCTGCAGTCAGTGGCTTGTTCAGTCGGATGATATTGTTTTTTTCCTTGTTTTTTTGCGGGTTATTGTTTTTGCACGATATTTGTAAAACAGGGCGGGGAACTTTTCACAAAGTTCCCCGCCCTATAGGCATTAGTCTTTTAAGGTATAAAAAAGATTGTGTTGCTTTTAGTTAACGCTTACAAAGTAACGGTTATTTTTTTATTTACACAATACCTGAAAATATGTTTTGCAACACATTTGTATTCAAAAACAACAAGCATTTTAATAGTTAGCGGGCGTATTTTCAAAAAAACTGCACATGGGGTATCCTTTTTTCCTTACAATCTGTCACCTGTCGGATTGAGTTCTATGACTTCCAAATGTTCTATGTTCCCGTTTTCCAGTTGGAATCTGACAAGCGTCTGTACGAGGTGAAAGCCGTATTTGCCGGCTGCGCCGGGATTGATGTGCAACAGGCCGAGTTGCTTGTCGTAGCGTATTTTCAGGATATGCGAATGCCCGCATACAAACAATTTTGGCGGATGCAGCAATATTTCCGGTTTTACAGCGGCATCGTATTTGCCGGGATAACCTCCTATATGGGTTATCCAAACAGAAACGCCTTCCAGTTCAAATCGGTTGTGTTTGGGTAATATGGCTCGCAGGTCGTGCCCATCTATATTGCCCCACACGGCGCGTGTCGGTTTGAACGCCATGAGTTGCTCAAGCACGGCAGGCGACCCAATGTCGCCTGCATGCCATATTTCGTCACACTCGGAAAAGTGTTCGAAAACACGTCTGTCCAACAGCCCGTGTGTGTCCGAGAGAAGCCCGATTTGTTTCATGTGTTTAAAAAACAATTCCTAAAGAAACAAGGAATGTGTTGAGCGGATTGTACGCGGTGGTTTCTCCCAGATCAATGTTTTTTGTTATATTTTGAATCAGGTTGTAGCGTACATCCAAGTTGATAAGGTTCAACAGTTCAAAACCCAAGCCGGTTTCCAAACCGAAACTTGCTTTGCGCAACTGGTCTGCTATGCCGGAAAAGATCTGACCGTCCGGATCACTGAACTCGGACAAAGAGCCGGCATTGAAACGTATTTTCGGACCAATCGCGAAACGCATATTGAAAATTCTCAGGTCGAAGAGTTTCAGCCCGACCAGCAAGGGCAGGTCAATTGTGCTGACGACTATCCGCTTGTTATACGTCGCGTCATTGTAGTTGAATTGATACCTGTTCTTCTGCATGTTGTACAGCAGTTCCGGTTGGAAATATACGCGTCCGCCCATGCGTAGCAACACGCCGGCATGAAAACCGTGTGCAACGTCGCTCTTGACACTTTCCATGTTATAACCGCTGATTTCTCCGAGATTACCGATTCCCAACGAACTGGTGTAACCGGCCTTAAATCCTATGCCGAATTCAGCAAATGCAATACTTGTACATAAAAGGAATGTACTTAGAAAAACGAATTTCTTCATAATGTTCTTTGTTTATTGGTTTATGAAAATAAGTCTGGTTTCTTCTTTTGGGCTTCCTCCAGACTCAATAATGTTTCTTTTTCTTTTTGTTCGTGTTGTTGTCTGAGAATATGCTGTTGTTGTCTTATGCTTTCTACAAATATGTCATGCGTATCTTTGTTCAGCAATTTGTTTGCAACAATAACGTTGATGGATGCATCTTTGGTGTGCATTACCGGTGCATCGTAGAGTGGCGCTATTTTTACGGCTGTGTGCATGTCCGATGTCGTGGCTCCACCGATCAATAAGGGTATTTGGGCTTCGGATTCTTGCAGCAAGGAAGCGACCTCGCACATTTCATTGAGCGATGGCGTGATCAGACCGCTCAGGCCGATTAAATCGACTTGTTCTTTCAGGGCTGTTTCTACAATCTGTTCACGCGACACCATAACTCCCAAGTCGATGACTTCATAATTATTGCATGCCATGATAACGCTCACAATGTTCTTACCAATGTCATGAACATCGCCTTTGACGGTGGCAACCAGGAATTTACCATTCTTTGTGTTTGCTTGTTTGTTGGCCGATTCCATATATGGTTGCAAAATGCTCACTGCTTGCTTCATTGTGCGTGCGGTTTTGACTACTTGCGGTAAAAACATTTTGCCCTCTCCGAAAAGTTGTCCGACTTTGTTCATGCCGGCCATTAGCGGTTTTTCTATAATCTCAACCGGTGTTTTGTATTTCCGCAGGGCCTCCTGCAGATCTGTTTCCAGATAATTGCCTATGCCTTTCAGCAAGGCGTGCTCCAGGCGTTCTTCTACCGTACCGGTGCGCCACGATTCCTGCTTTTTTTGTGTATTTTCCGTTGTTCCTTGGGTGTGATGTGCGTATTCAATCAGTTTTTCGGAAGCTGACTTGTTCCTGTTCAACACAACATCTTCTACAAGTCCGAGCAGTTCGGTCGGAATATCTTCGTATATCTGCAACATGCCCGCGTTTACAATTCCCATATCCAGTCCGGCTGCAATGGCATGATAGAGGAATACGGAATGCATGGCTTCTCTAATGGTATTATTGCCGCGGAATGCGAAGGAAAGATTGCTGATGCCGCCGCTGACTTTTGCCAAGGGCAGGTTCTGTTTGATCCAACGGGTTGCTTCTATGAAATCGACTGCATAGTTGTCATGTTGTTCCATGCCTGTGGCAATGGACAGCACGTTGGGATCGAAAATGATATCTTGTGCAGGAAATCCTGCGTCGGTTAGCAGTTGGTAGGCACGTTTGCATACTTCAATCTTGCGTGCGTATGTATCGGCCTGCCCTTGCTCGTCGAATGCCATAACTACGACGGACGCCCCCAGCATGCGGATTTTTCTTGCTTTTTCCAGAAAAGAAGCCTCTCCTTCTTTGAGGCTGATGGAGTTTACGATAGATTTGCCTTGTATGCATTTCAATGCAGCTTCGATAACATCCCAGTTGGATGAATCGACCATGAGAGGCACCTTGGCGATATCGGGTTCGGAGGCGATCAGATTGACAAAGTGTACCATTTCGGTCTTTGTATCCAACATGCCGTCGTCGAAGTTCAGGTCCAGCACTTGTGCGCCGTTCTCGACTTGTGCGCGTGCAATGAGAAGTGCTTCGTCGTATTTCTTTTCGCTGATCAGACGTAAAAACTTGCGTGATCCCGCTACATTACATCTTTCTCCAATATTCAAAAACGTACTGCCAATAGGCTTATTATTGGGTTTCATCTCGTTCAATTTCTGCGCATAATGTCAATGGCCAGTAGAACAAAGCCGGATGCTACAGACAGGAAGTAAACAATGTCTCTGCTGTCTATAACTCCTTTGCTGATTGATTTGTAATGTTCATGAAAACCAATTGACTGGATAAGATTTATGATGTTTCCTTTGATGAACAGGCTGCTTAGCAGGTCGAATCCGTAAAATAGGATAAAGCAAAAGGTCGCGCCTGCGACAAACGCCGCTATCTGGTTTTTAGTCAGTGAGGACGCACATATCCCTATCGCGCAGTTAATTCCGGCCAGAAACAGAAGGCCCAGAAAGCCTCCCCAGAAAGCTCCGCCATCCACATTGCCTGCCGGTTCTGCCAGCAAACTGACTGACACGTAATAGATGCAACAAGGCAACAAGGCGATTGCGGTCAGTAGCCAACCGGCGAAATATTTTCCCAACACAATGGCTTTTTTGCTGACAGGGTGGGTCTTGAGCAAGTCCCAAGTACGTTCTTTACGCTCTTCGGCAAAGGAGCGCATGGTGATTGCAGGGCAAAGAAACATGAATAACCAGGGTGCCAACGCGAACAAACCATCCAATTGGGCATAGCCGGAATCCAGAATATTGTATTCTCCCGGAATTACCCATAAAAACAGACTTGTAATCAGTAAGAATAGCCCAATGACAATATAACCGGTTGCATTACTGAAAAAATAGCGAAGTTCTTTGAAGAATATAGCGGTCACGACTAACTTGAATTGGA
>CAYUYS010000101.1:0-2093 GCA_964449415.1 uncultured Paludibacteraceae bacterium
TGCTACAGGTTGTTCAGCATAAGGCAAAATTTGTTCTATGGGTTTTGCTGTGCGATTTTCTGCAAATCGGCATCGAACGTGCGAAGCCTTTCCGTGCAATAGGTAATCAATTCAACAGCCCGTTTGGCCTTTTTGACGTATGCTTCCATGCTTACGACTGTTTCGCTTTCAAGTTCGGCTACAAGCTGTTCCAACTCTGCCATGGCAACATCGTAGTTTTGCTTCTTTGTCATAATTCCATTTTGATAAACTGATTTTTGCCGGAAACCGGAGAAACAGGAATCATGATTCCTGTTTCTCCAACCATGCAACGACTTCTCCTTTCTGCACCAAATCGCCTTGTGTCTTGTCCACTTCGATGATTTTGCCGGTGCAGAAGCTGAAAATATTTTCCAGACCGTTACGTGTTTGCAACACACACAGCCAGTCGTTTTCCTTAAATTTCTTGCCAACGGGTGGTTCGGTTGATGTTTCTTCAAAATCAAATTCCCAAAAAACACGACCGCTGACCGGAGCGATAATTGGTTCGGCTTTGGGGTGCAGCATGGCACGTTTGTCTGCCGCCGTCATTGATTTGCCGCTTCCGGAAGCGTGTTTTTCCATCGCACCCAACAATTCCGCATGGAAACGGCGCTTGGCCTCACCCGACTTGTATTCACGATATTGCTTTTCGTGCATGGCAAATTCAAACAGCTCCTCATCATCCTGACCGCGCTCCCAGCCTAATTTTTCCATTTCGGCAATAAAGTGCGGCAATTCATCCGGATAATTGTCCTGCGGATTTCCGGTAAAGAATTCATACTGATTTTTTTCCGCCAGAGCCACTATCTCCGGAGCTAACTTGCCCGGCAATTTTCCGGCCTTGCCCAGAATCATGTCCCAAGTATTCTTGTCAATCATGCTGAAACGCTCCTGCCCTTTGCTCATGGCAAAAATATTCATTAGTGCCACATTTTTCACGTATTGGCTAAACGGCGTTACGAGTGGCGGATTGCCCAGTTTGGGCCAGACATATTGCACTTCGTCAAAGAGTTGTACCAGAAGTTCATCTTCCGTCAGTTCTGCTTTTCCCGCAGCCTTCAGATTGGCATTTATGGCGGCGTGCATGCCTTTCAGATCGGCCATTAAAGAGCCCATCATGCCACCCGGCAATCCGCAGCCGACTAACAGCGACGACATGAAACGGTTTCGCGGGTCGATAAAGTAACCCAGAAAGTCGTCCATAAAACTTTGCGTCAGGCGGCGAGCTTCCATATAGGCCTTCATGTTGATTTCCGGCACGGCAAAACCGGCATCTTTCAGCATGGCCTGAATGGTAATGACGTCCGGATGCACCATTCCCCACGAGAGCGGCTCCATGGCTACATCGAAAATATCGCCGCCGGCCTTGGCTACTTCCAGCATGGACGCGACCGAAAAGCCGGGGCCTGTATGCCCGTGATATTGGATGGTAATGTCGGGATGCGTTGATTTTATGGCTTTTACAATCTTTCCCAATGTTTCGGGACGGCCTATACCGGCCATGTCTTTCAGACATAACTCTTGTGCTCCTCCTGCAATCAACTGTTCGGCCAGTTCTATATAATATTCCGCCGTATGTACAGCCGAATAAGTAATGCACATGGTTGCCTGGGCAATCATACCGGCCTGTTTTGCCCAACCAATGGAAGGGATTATGTTGCGCGGGTCGTTCAGTCCGCAAAAGATACGCGTGATATCTGTGCCTTGCGCCTTTTTCACTTTGTACATTAATTGGCGCACATCGGCGGGCACCGGATTCATGCGGATACCGTTCAGCCCGCGGTCGAGCATGTGGGTCTGTATGCCGGCTTCATTAAACGGTTTCGTGAACGTGCGGACGGCCTGATTCGGATTTTCGCCATACAGCAAATTCACTTGTTCCGATGCTCCTCCGTTCGTTTCTACGCGGGCAAAGCATCCCATGTCGATAATGACGGGTGCAATTTGTGCCAATTGGTCTTTGCGTGGAACATACTTACCGGAAGATTGCCACATGTCACGGTAAACCAGACTAAACTTAATTTCTTTTTTCATGGTCGGTTGTAAATTGATGGTTGTGAAATTGATGGTTG
>CAYUYS010000101.1:2193-6875 GCA_964449415.1 uncultured Paludibacteraceae bacterium
TTAATTTCTTTTTTCATGGTCGGTTGTAAATTGATGGTTGTGAAATTGATGGTTGATTTATGTCATTTTATCTCTGTCAGTCTTGATTCTGCCATAGCAATATAATCGGGATTTATCTCAAAACCTATGTAATTGCGTTTCAGGAGCTTGGCGGCGACGGCCGTAGTTCCGCTTCCCATAAACGGATCGAGCACTAAGTCGCCGGCATTGCTGCTGATTTCTATAAAAGGTGTGCAGACTCGCAAGGGTTTTTGGGTCTTGTGGGCAGTCCGCTCCTTGCCCATGCAAATTGGCGCTTCTATGAAATTATGCATTTCGTTGGTCGGCCTGTGGTTCCAAACCTTGGGTGTTCCTTTGCTGAAATGCACCATCATTTCCATGCTGTTGGCGAACATTTTACGGGTATATATAGCCGGGAAGGGATTGGTTTTGTGCCAATGAATCACCTTGCGAAACTGAAAACCGGCACGCTCCACCATCCGATTCAGATACGAAACAAAATCATCGCCACACCATACATAGCCGGCTGCGCCTTCCTTGCATATCCGGTGGCACTGCACCAAGACTTGTTCCATAAAATCCAGATAGTCGGCTTCCGAACCAAAGGCATCAAATTCAAATTCCGTTACTACATCCTTGTGGTTTTTCAGTCCGCTTACGTTCTGCGCACGATACTGATAATAAGGAGGATCTGTGAAGATCATATCCACAAAAGCGTCCGGCATTTGGCGCAAGCCATCCAGACACGAAACGTGATATATCTTGTTTATTTCCAATGCTTATCGTCCAAAATATTCACCCAACAAACCACGCGTGCTATGCATCTATTTGGCTGGCTTTGTTGCGTTTATGGTCAAAATATCCGTTGTTTTTCACAAAGGCGATATAACGCTCCACCATGTTCCAGACCTCCGATATGCCATCGCCGGAAACCGATGAGCAAGTAACAACTTCGGGCGACCAACCGCTTTCCGGCTCGGGAAACAGATACAACGCGTTTTGTAACTGACTGCATGCCACTTTGGCTTTTTCCACATTGGAACCATCGCATTTGTTTATGGCAATACCATCGGCCATTTCCATGATACCACGCTTTATGCACTGCAACTCGTCGCCTGCTCCCGCCAGCTGCAACAGCAGGAAAAAATCTACCATGGAATGCACGGTGGTTTCCGACTGGCCAACGCCAACCGTTTCCACAAAAATGGTATCGAATCCGGCTGCCTCGCACAAAACAATGCTTTCGCGCGTTTTACGCGCCACACCGCCCAGCGAACCCGCCGAAGGCGAAGGGCGAATAAACGCATTTTTAGCCGCCGAAAGCTCCACCATGCGGGTTTTGTCGCCCAAAATACTGCCTTTGCTGCGTTCGCTGCTCGGATCAATAGCCAGAACGGCCAGTTTGCGACCATCGCGGAGGATTTTCATGCCCAAGGCTTCGATAAACGTGCTCTTCCCGGCTCCGGGAACTCCCGTTATGCCCAGGCGGATGGAGTTGCCCGAATAGGGCAAGCAAGCTGCGATAATCTGCTGTGCCAGTTCCTGATGCGCCGGCAGCGAACTTTCTACCAGCGTGACTGCCTGTCCGAGCACCGATATGTCGCCTTGCCGGATGCCGGTCACGTATTCATTTACCGAAAGCAACGATTTCTTGCGTTTGGGACGTAGATACGGATTGACAGCAGGAACATCGGAAATACCTTCGTTTACAGACAAACCGATGTGCTGCGGGTCGTTTTCAGGATGATATTTCATACGCTATTCTACTTCCCAGGTAAGGTTAATCGTCGTGTACGTGTTCTCCGGGGAATTTGTCTGGATACTGAACGTACGGCGATAAGGAGCACCGGCCTTGTTGCCTTTGGTGTTGATGTCAAATTTGATCTCCGCTTGTTTGCCGCTGCTGATGCTTGTTTTCGAAGCCGTCACCTTGATGTCGGAGTTGTTGTTCACAATGCGCCGGATAAGCAGCGGATTGGTGCCTTTGTTGGCTATAGACATTTTGTAAGATTTAACCGTATTGGCCGGAATTTTACCCAAGTTGATGGTTTTGGAAGCATCCAGACCGGTTATTTCCATAATGGGTGCATCCCGTCGTTCTTCAGCACTCATTTTGGTAAAATCTTCCACGATATGGGCACGCACGCGCAGGCTGTATGTGTCGGAAATGATTTTCTGGTCGTTCAGGATGAGGTAGACGCGTTCTGCCACCGGCCCCCATTGGCTGCAACGGTCCGTGCTGAATTTCACATAGATATTGCCGGTTTCGTTGGGTTTCAACACTTCCGGCACCACGCCGATTTCCAAATAAGGGAACGGATTCTGGACGGCTATGCGGATGGTTTCCGTTCCAAGGTTCGCAATGCCAATCGAGCGTTGTCCTTCCGTGCCTTTTATCAGGTTGTTGAATTGCAGGAGATTGGACTTCAGGCCCAGTTCATCCATTTTCACGGGATATTGCACCGATTTGTCAACCGGTTTTGGCGTAACCTCTCCGCGTATGGTCAACCGCGTCTCGGACTCTGTCGCATTCGAGTTGACCGTAATGGTTTTTGTAAATCTGCCCGGCCGGCCGGTAGGGTTATAGGTAACGGAAATCGTACCTTTCTGCCCCGGCTCGATGGGGGTTCGGGTCCAATCCGGCGTTGTGCAGCCGCAACTGGCACGCACCTGGCTCACTACCAGCGGCACCGTACCTGCGTTGGTGAATTCAAATACGGTCGTTACTTTGCCATCTGCTTCTTGTATGGTGCCGAAATCATGCGTTTTCTTGGAAAATTCTATGACCGGTTTTTTTGCCGACACTGCCATGAAAACCAGTGACAGGCAACACAACAAACTGATTCTTTTCATAAAAGCCGAGTTTATAGGTGATTGGTTGTTTTTGTATATGCGCCGTGCAAAAGTATAAAAACAAAACGGTTCTGACTCAAGTAAACGTATTTTTATATTTTTTTCAAATATGCGCGGCGGCGTTTGTGTTGAATCTTTTCAAAGTACTCAAAATTAGCCTGATTCTTCGCGTTTACTTCCAGAATGGCGGTCGTCTCCACCGCTTTAATGCCGTACTTGATGAAATAAGGTATCTGGTCTATGAAAAACAGCGAATTAATGCCTTTGTTCTGATAATCCGGCCGGACTGCAATCAGCAACAAATCGAACGACTCGATGTGTTTGGCTTTCAATGCTTTCCATATATAGTACCAGCCGAAGGGGAACAGTCTGCCGCGACATTTGCGCAAGGCAGCCGATATGTTTGGCATTCCTACCCCACAGCCTACCACTTCGTCGTGCTTGTTGGTAATCAGCGTGACAAAATCGTAGTTCAGCAGCGGGAAATACATATCGCAATAATACTTTTTCTGTTCCGGTGTCAGGGGCTGGAAATTGTACAAAGGCTGGTATGCCGCATCAATCACGTCCAAATAAGTATAGCCGTAACGGCGTTTCAATTCCTTGGCCGACTTGACCTTAACTATATTCAATTCAAATTTTTCCTGAATGATGTTGCCGACGCGTGCCATACGCTCCGGAACTTCCGTAGGCGGGAAAATGCGGTATTCAATCCAGTCCATTTCCTTGAACAAACCGAACTTTTCAAAATGTGCCGGATAATACGGATAGTTGTACGGGCTCGCCATGGGCGAATCGTATTCAAAACCCTCCAGCAGCAAACCCTGACGGTCAAAGTCCGTAAAGCCCAGCGGCCCGTTCATTTCCGACATGCCTTTTGATTTTCCCCATTGTTCGACGGCGGACAGCAAAGCAGCGGAAACCTCGTAATCATCCACAAAATCAAACCAGCCAAAACGCACACGTTGCTGCTTCCACACCCGGTTGGCTTCGTGGTTGATGATTCCTGCTATGCGGCCCACGATTTTCCCGTCGCGCCAAGCCAGGAAACAAATGCTTTCACAAACTGCATACGCGGGATTCTTGCGGGGAGAGAAGGTGTTCAGCTCACCCGACACCAACGGAGGACAATAATTCGCTGCCGGCTGAAACAATTCTATTCCGAACGTGACAAACCGTCTGAAGTCTTTCTTGCTATTTACTTGTCGTATTTCCAGCATAATAACCTCTCTGTCTTACCTATTTACAAATCGGTTACAAAAGTAAAAGTTTTTTTCAAGAAAGAACGGTTATTGTCAGTCTCGTGCATAAAATTTTCCGTAAACGGCCAGTTGCAGTTCGCTTATTTGTTCGTCGGCAAACGCGCGTGCCGTACACATCAGATACATGGGAATCGATTCTCCGCCCTTGCGGTAGGGAGGCTGCAGATAGTCCGTCCGGACAATATGGAAATGATGACGTTCGTAAAAGGCAATACGCCGCCGGGCAATGGCTGTTTCCGGCGTTTCCGCTTCCAGAACCACCGGCCATTTGGCGTCCTGCACAAAGCCCGACAACGCTCGTCCGCCCAGATTGTTTCCGCGCAGCTCTTCGCTTATGGCAAAATGTTCGATGTACAAAAACGAATCAAATTGCCAATACGTGAGCATACCGGCAAAGTCCGTTTCCGGCACGATGGCCGTGCAATGAAACCGCGGTTCGTGCATCAGTTTTTCAACAAAGGCGCTCCTATCGCGCCGCTCTGCCGCCGGAAACGCACGCTCATACAAATCGTACAACTTACCGAACCATTCGTGGTTCACTGTTTTTATTTCTATCGCATTCATGGT
>CAYUYS010000102.1:0-6791 GCA_964449415.1 uncultured Paludibacteraceae bacterium
TTAATAAAATCAATCCAACAAATTGCCTACAAATGTAAAACTTTGTCCAATTATCCTTTTTGTTTCGAAATTTATTCCATACCTTTGCGCGGAAATGTACAACAAACTGCGTTACATAATATGTTTCTGTTTGCTGCTGGCCTGCTCAACCGGGGTTTGGGCCGAGCAACTGGGCACTGTCGCTACCGGAACGAGGCTGATGGTGCAGATTCAGGGCGACGACACCTTGTTTCTGGTTACGTTGCGCGACATTTATATTTTCCCACCCATAAAATTCAAAAACAAACGGCAGGAACAGTTTTATTGGCGTACGGTGCGAGATGTCAAGAAGACTTTGCCTTACGCCAAACAGATTGCGCGTGAGATGCAACGCACCAATGCCGCATTGGCCAAACTTCCGACCCAGAAGGCACAGAAAGAATATTTGCGTACCTACGAAAAAGGATTGTTCAAGAAATATGAACCCGCCTTCCGTAAGATGACAGCACGTCAGGGGCAGTTGTTGATGAAATTGGTAGACCGCGAGTGTAACAAAACCTCGTACGAATTGATAAAACTGTACAAAGGTTCCGTGACGGCTTTCTTCTGGCAGGGTTTTGCCCGCATATTCGGGAATAACCTGAAGGCGGAATACGATGCAGTCGGCCAAGATCGCATAACCGAAAGGATCATACTGCTTGTGGAAGCCGGCCAATTGTGAAAAGTAAAAAGAGAAGGATGGTACTGTTCTGGCGAGCAATAGAAAAAAGAATATTTTCGGAAAAATACAGGAGGATAAAGGAAGAGAAGGAGATTGTACGCATGGATTTTTCGGATCACCGGCGTTCGCTGTCCGGCCAAGAAGTCCAAGCCTATTCGGAAAAGATTATGGCCAAAATAGAGCAGAGCAGCCTGTTTGCCAAAGCCCGTACAATCTTGATTTATTACCCCATTCACAACGAAGTGGATACGCGTATCTTGTTGGCCAAGTGGCGCGATCGCAAGCAGTTCCTGCTGCCCGTAGTTAAGGAGAAAAACCGGATGGAACTGCATTATTATGTAAATGATGAGAACCTGAAGCGCGGAAAGTTTGGTATACAGGAACCCGATTCGCCACGCTTCAAGGGCCGGCCCGATTTAATCATACTGCCCGGCGTTGCTTTCGACCGGCGGCGGAACCGCTTGGGGCACGGGCAGGGCTTTTACGACAGGCTGCTTCGCCGCGCGGGCCGTGTGCCGGCCTTCGGAGTGGCTTATGATTTTCAGATTGTCAGCGTGTTGCCTACATCCATATTGGACAAGAAAGTTTCCCGCATATACACACCCACACAAGTGATACGCTGAGCACAACTTCCCCTTTGGCTATACATTGAACCTGAAGTGCATGATGTCGCCGTCTTGCACCAAGTAGTCTTTGCCTTCCACGCCCATTTTGCCGGCTTCCTTTACGGCCGCCTCCGACCCGTATGCGATATAATCTTCGTACTTGATGACTTCCGCCCGGATAAATCCTTTTTCAAAATCCGTGTGGATGATACCTGCGCATTGCGGTGCCTTGTAACCATCGATAAATGTCCATGCACGCACTTCATCGCTGCCTGCGGTCAGGAATGTCCGCAGTTTCAGCAGGTTGTAGGCCGCCTTTATCAGCCGGCTGACACCCGATTCCTGCAATCCGATTTCTTCCAAAAACAACTGCCGTTCTTCGTATGTTTCCAGTTCGGCAATTTCGGATTCTATTTTGGCTGCCACCACAAGTACATCGGCATGTTCGTCGCTCACTGCCTTCCGCACCTCTTCCACGTAACGATTGCCGTTTACAGCAGAGGCTTCATCCACATTGCAAACATACAACACCGGTTTGTTGGTAAGCAGAAACAAGTCGTGCGCGATAGTTTGTTCATCTTTGGTTTCGAGCCGGACGGTCCGTGCCGATTTGCCTTGTTCCAAGGCGGTTTTGTATTTGAGCAGCACCTCGTAAACGGCTTTTGCCTGTTTGTCGCCGCCGGTTTGGGCCTGTTTCTGTACTTTTTGTATGCGGCTGTCGATGGTTTCCAAATCGCGCAGCTGCAATTCGGCATCGATGATTTCCTTGTCGCGCACCGGATTCACCGAACCATCCACATGTACGACATTCGGATCGTCAAAACACCGGAGCACATGCAGAATGGCATCCGTTTCGCGTATGTTGGCCAAAAACTTGTTTCCCAAGCCTTCGCCTTTGCTCGCACCTTTGACCAAACCGGCAATATCGACAATTTCCACCGTCGTCGGAATGACGCGTTGCGGCTTGCAGATTTCAGCCAGACGGTTCAGACGCTCGTCCGGCACCGTGATTACGCCGACGTTCGGCTCAATGGTGCAAAATGGAAAATTGGCAGCCTGCGCCTTTGCGTTCGACAGGCAATTGAACAAGGTGGATTTGCCGACATTGGGCAACCCTACTATTCCGCATTGTAAAGACATATTCGTTTCTTTTTTTAGGGTTTGGGTGCGCCCGAAAACCTTTTCGGATGCAGGCCGCAAAGATAATCATTATCGGCAAGATGGGGAAATGACCGAAACGGGTTTTTGGCAACCGGTTTTTCTGTCGGTTCGGCCGCTTTTGTTTCATTATTTGTTGGTTTCCAATATATTTTTGTACCTTTGCCACCCTTTTAAGAATCGTTTGGAAATGAAAATCTTATCCACGCAGATGCTGTTGCGCAACGAATTGGCACAGTTGAAGGCAGCAGGAAAAACAGTCGGTTTTGTCCCCACCATGGGAGCTTTGCACGCCGGACATTGTTCGTTGGTGAAGCGCTGTGTTGCAGAGAACGACGTGTGCGTTGTGAGTATTTTTGTAAATCCGACGCAGTTTAACAATGCCGAGGATCTGGCCAAATATCCGCGTTCTTTGGAGCGCGATGCGGCCTTGCTCGAACAGCAGGGAGCCGCACTTGTTTTTGCCCCAACGCCCGAAGAAATGTATTCGCCCGAAGAAATGAGCCATACATTCGCCTTCGATTTCGGCGGTCTGGATAGGGTTATGGAAGGCAAATTCCGTCCCGGACATTTCAACGGTGTGGTGCAGATTGTGAGCAAGCTCTTCCGCTTGGTACAACCCCGCAAAGCCTATTTCGGTGAAAAAGATTACCAGCAGCTGGCCGTTATCCGCCGCATGGTAAACGTGATGGATTTTGATGTGGAGATTGTGGGTTGTCCCATTGTGCGCGAAGAAAGCGGTCTGGCACTGAGCAGCCGCAACGAACGTTTGTCGGCCGAGGAGAAACAGCGCGCCGTGCATATTTCGCAGGTGCTGTTCGAAAGCCGCCGTCTGGCAGGTACGCACTCTGTGCAATATGTGCAGAACTGGGTTGTGGAGCAAATTGACAGCGTGGCCGGTTTGCAGGTTGAGTATTATGAAATTGTTGATGGCACAACGTTGCAGCCGACTTCCGTGTGGAACAATGCGGTAGGTTGCGTGACGGTCTATTGCGGCCCGGTTCGTCTGATAGACAATATCAAGTATACAACAGCGCAAAATCAATAAACTCATTCGGAATTATGTTTATTCACGTAGTAAAATCAAAGATTCATCGGGTCACTGTCACCGAAGCCAACCTGAATTATATCGGCAGCATAACGATAGATGAAGATTTGATGGATGCGGCAAACATTATTGCCAACGAACAAGTAAGTGTGGTGAACAATAACAACGGTGCCCGTCTGGAAACCTATGTTATTCCGGGAAAACGCGGTTCCGGACAAATTTGCCTGAACGGCGCGGCAGCCCGCTTGGTGCAACCGGGAGACATAATCATCATTATGGCATACGCCATGATGGATGCCGAAGAAGCCAAAACGTTCAAACCGGCGGTGATTTTCCCGGATACCCAAACCAACAAATTGATTTCCTAAATTCTTCCCCCAAAATATTGTGGATACAAAACCTGCGGAGAACATGTTGAGAACCTCAAACACCAAACCCACGGTGGCGGTTGTGAAATACAATGCCGGCAATGTGCGTTCCGTGCTTTTTGCGTTGGAACGCCTGGGCGTAGAGGCCTGCGTGACGGATGAGCCGGATGTCCTGCGGAACGCTGACCGTGTCATTTTTCCGGGAGTAGGAGAGGCGCGCTCCGCCATGGACTATCTGAAGCAGAAAAAATTGGACGCGCTCATCAAATCCTTGACGCAGCCTGTTCTGGGAATTTGCTTGGGCATGCAGCTGATGTGCGCACACTCGGAAGAAAACGACACGCCTTGCCTGGGTATTTTTGAGGGAAAGGTCAGCTTGTTCGACACGCAGACAGGCCTGAAAGTGCCGCAAATAGGCTGGAACGATATTTACAATCTGCAAACGCCGGCGTTCGAGGGCGTTGCCGAACACAGTTTTGTTTACTTCGTACATAGCTATTACGCCGAATTGTCGGAACACACGGTGGCGACGGCCAACTACACCAAGCCCTACAGCGCAGCCTTGCACAAAGGTAATTTCTACGGCATGCAGTTTCATCCCGAAAAGTCGGGGAAGGTGGGCGCTACGCTGTTGCGCAATTTTATTTACGGATTGGAATGACCTTCGCCCTGCAACATACCGATACGCACACTGCCGCACGCGCCGGCCTTATCACAACCGACCACGGCCGGATAGAAACCCCTATCTTCATGCCTGTCGGGACGGCGGCTTCGGTAAAGGCCGTGCAAATACCCGATTTGGAGAACGATGTGAAAGCCCAAATCATTCTGGGCAATACCTATCATTTGTATTTGCGTCCGGGCTTGCCGGTGCTTGAACAAGCCGGCGGCTTGCACAAATTCAATGCTTGGCACCATCCCATACTGACCGATAGCGGCGGATTCCAAGTGTTTTCCTTGTCAGGCACGCGCAAAATGAGCGAAGAAGGCGTGGTTTTCTATTCGCACATCGATGGCAGCAAGCATTTGTTTACGCCGGAGCGCGTTGTGGATATCCAGCGCACCATCGGGGCGGACATCATGATGGCCTTTGATGAATGCACGCCGGGTACGGCCGATTACGGCTATGCCCGGAAATCCATGGAAATGACACACCGATGGCTGCAACGCGGTTTGGCGCGTTTCGATGAAACAGAACCGAAATACGGCTACCGGCAAACCTTTTTCCCGATTGTACAAGGATGCGTGTATCCCGATTTGCGGCGCGAATCGGCCAAGTTCATTGCCGACCAAGGCCGCGAAGGCAACGCCATAGGCGGACTGGCGGTGGGCGAACCGACCGAAAAAATGTATGAGATGATCGAGATTGTCAATGACATATTGCCCAAAGACAAGCCGCGCTACCTGATGGGAGTGGGCACGCCGCAAAACCTGCTGGAAGGCATTGCGCGCGGGGTGGATATGTTCGATTGCGTAATGCCCACACGCAACGGACGCAACGGCATGCTGTTCACCAGCAGGGGAATCATGAACATGCGGAACGAAAAATGGAAAAACGATTTCTCGCCGCTCGACGAAGAAGGAACGTCTTACGTCGACCGTTTGTACAGCAAGGCGTATGTGCGCCACCTGTTTCACAGCAAGGAACTGCTGGCCATGCAAATAGCCTCCCTGCACAACCTGGCCTTCTATCTGTGGCTTGTGCAGGAAGCCCGCAAACATATTCTGGACAACACCTTTGCCACCTGGAAAAATGAAATGACAGAACGTGTCGGCCGCCGCCTCTGAACCGGCCTTTTCGAACAAAACAACGCGCAGTGAAAAAACTCGATCTATATATCATCAAAAAGTTCCTGGGAACGTATTTCTTCTCCATTGTGCTTATTTTGAGCATTGCCATCGTGTTCGACCTGACCGAAAAAATGGACAACTTTTTCGAGTCGAACGCACCGCTCCGCGCCATCATTGTAGACTATTATTTCAACTTCATCCCTTACTACATGAATATGTTCAGCTCGCTGTTCGTATTCATATCCGTCATTTTCTTCACCTCCAAACTGGCGGGCAACAGCGAAATCATTGCCATGCTGGCGAGCGGCATCAGTTTCAAACGCCTGATGGTGCCTTACGCCCTGTCGGCGTTCGTTATCTTTGCCATTTCGTACTGTTTGGGCGACTTTGTGATTCCGCGTTCCACGCAAAAAATGCTGGAATTTGAAAACGCCTATATCAAGAAATTCAAGTCGGACAACGCCCGCAACGTACAAATGGAAATCGAACCGGGCGTTATCCTGTACATAGAAAGTTTTCAGGCCCGGACAAACAAAGGCTACCGTTTTTCGTTGGAAAAGTTCGATGGCAAAACCCTTGTGTCGCGCCTGACGGCGGAACGCATTGTCTGGGATTCCGTGTATCAGTGGCACATAGAAGATTATCTTTTGCGCGAGTTTGACGGCATGCGCGAAACCGTGTCGCGCGGCCACAAAATGGATACAGTCATCCTAGTGCAGCCCGCCGAGTTTTACATAACCTCGAAAGAGAGCGGGCAAATGACCAACCGCGAGCTGCGCGAATACCTGCAGAAACAGCAACAACGCGGCATTGGCAACATTCAGGCATTCAAGAACGAATACTACAAACGTTCGGCCACGCCCTTGGCCGCGTTTATCATGACTTTGATAGGCGTTTCGCTCTCCGCCAAAAAAGTGCGCGGCGGCATGGGCGTGAACTTGGGTGTGGGCATTGCCCTGAGTGCGTTGTACATTCTTTTTTCCACCGTGTCCGCATCGTTTTCCGTGAACGGGACCATGACGCCTTTTCTGGCCGTGTGGCTGCCCAACTTCATCTTCCTGCTCATCGGCATTATCCTTTATTTCAGGTTGCCCAAATGACGACATCTTTGTTTCCATTCG
>CAYUYS010000103.1:0-6696 GCA_964449415.1 uncultured Paludibacteraceae bacterium
GAAGGGTTGTCCGCCGCCGCCGCCCTGTATGGCTTTGGCTGCTTCGCGCACGATTTGGCCGGCGTGATAGCCCTCGTCCACCAGGAGCGGGCTCAGGAAGACGGTCAGTGTGGGTTTGCCCTGATGGAGGGTGCCGGCCACGAAGAGGAATTTGCTTTCCGCCACCCGGCCCCGGAAGTAGGCGACCATGGCGCGCGTCATCTCGGGGAGCAGTTCGCCGCGGTACTGCACTACCTTTACGTCGCCCTGCATGCGTGCGTGCTCGAGCAGTTGCCGGCAGAGCAGCAGGGTTTTCTCGTGTACGAACGCTTCCATTTGCTTTTTGAGTTCGTTGTTTTCCTCTAAGGAGCGTCGGATGGCTGCCGCCAGGTTCGGGCAGTTGTTGAAAATGCTGCGTGCCTCGTTCAGTGCGTCTTGCTGCAGGTAGAGCAGCTTTTCGGCGGCTTCGGCCGTTACGGCCTCTATGCGGCGGATGCCTGCCGCCACCGAGCTCTCGCCCACTATGCGCACCAGTCCGATCTCGCCGGTGGCCTTTACGTGCGTGCCGCCGCACAGCTCCACCGACGTGCCAAAGCGGACTACGCGCACCGTGTCGCCGTATTTTTCGCCAAAGAGTGCCATAGCCCCCATGGCTTTGGCCTCGGCTATGGGCAGGTTGCGATGCTCGTCGAGTGTGTGGTTGGCGCGGATCTTCCGGTTGGTCAGTTGCTCCACCCGGCGCAGTTCCTCATCGGTGAGTTTTTGGAAATGGCTGAAGTCGAAGCGCAGTGCCTCTGCCGACACGAACGAGCCTTTTTGCTCCACGTGCGTGCCCAACACTTCGCGCAGGGATTCGTGGAGCAGGTGCGTGGCGGAGTGGTTGCACGCTGTGGCCTGTCGTTTGTCGGCGTTTATGCGGGCCTTCAGGATGCCTTCCGGGCGGGCGGGCAGGTCGCTGCAGACGTGTACGGCTAAGTTGTTCTCTCGCTTGGTGTCCAGCACCTCCACCTCGCCGAGCCGGCCGCTGTCGCCCACTTGTCCGCCCATTTCGGCGTAGAACGGTGTCCGCGACAGCACGATTTGGTAGAAGGCGCGGTTCTTCTGCCTTACCTTGCGGTAGCGCAGTATTTCCGTGTCGCATTCGGTGCTGTCGTACCCCACAAACTCGCACTCTCCTTCCCGGAGCACCACCCAGTCGCCGGTTTCCACGGCGGCGGCGTTGCGGGCGCGTTCCTTTTGCTTTTGCATCTCCACTTGGAAGGCTTCCACATCGGCCGTAAAGCCGTGTTCGCGCAGGATGAGCTCGGTGAGGTCGAGCGGGAATCCGAAGGTATCGTATAGGGTGAAGGTGTCCTTGCCGGAGATTTCGGTCTTCCCGGCCTTTTTCGTTTCGTCCATTACCTTGTCGAGCAAGCGTATGCCGGTCTCCAAGGTGCGCAAGAAGGCATCCTCCTCCTCTTTGATCACCTTTTCTATCAGGCTTTGTTGCGCCTGCAGTTCGGGGTAGGCCTTCCCCATGTCGTCCACCAGTTGCGGAATCAGCTTGCACAGGAAGGCCGTGCGCTGCCCCAGGAAGGTGTAGCCATAGCGGACGGCGCGCCGCAGGATGCGGCGGATCACGTAGCCGGCTTTGGCGTTGCCCGGCAGCTGGCCATCGGTTATGGCAAAGGCAATGGTGCGTATGTGGTCGGCCACCACGCGCATGGCCACGTCGGTTTCCTTTGTTTGCCCGTAGGTGCACCCGCAAATGTCGCCTATGCGGCGCAGCATGGGTTGGAACACATCCGTGTCGTAGTTGCTTTGCTTTCCCTGCAAGGCCACGCACAGGCGCTCAAAGCCCATGCCCGTATCAATCACCTTGTTCGGCAGCGCCTCGAGGGAGCCATCGGCCTTGCGGTTGTATTGCATGAACACCAGGTTCCATATCTCTATCACTTGCGGATGATCGCTGTTCACCAAGTCTCTCCCGCTCGTGATGCGGCGTTCTTCATCGCTGCGTAGGTCGATGTGTATTTCGGAGCACGGGCCGCAGGGGCCTGTATCGCCCATTTCCCAGAAGTTGTCGTGTTTGTCTCCGTTGATGATACGCTCCGGCGCAATGTGTTCCGCCCAAAAGCCGGCGGCTTCGCTGTCGCGTTCCAGGCCTTCGGCCGGCGAACCCTCGAACACGGTCACGTACAGGCGGTCCTTGTCCAATTGGAGCACCTCGGTCAGGTACTCCCACGCGTAGGCTATGGCCTCTTTCTTGAAATAGTCGCCGAACGACCAGTTGCCGAGCATCTCGAACATGGTGTGGTGGTAGGTGTCGTGTCCCACTTCTTCCAGGTCGTTGTGCTTGCCGCTTACGCGCAGGCACTTCTGCGAATCGGCCGCCCTCGAGAAGGTGATCGGGTCGTTGCCCAGAATAATGTTCTTAAACTGGTTCATCCCCGCATTGGTAAACATGAGTGTGGGGTCATCTTTTATTACCATCGGGGCGGAAGGGACTATCTTGTGGCCTTTGGCGGCGAAAAAGTCCAGAAAGGATTGACGGATCTCCTGCGAAGTCATAGCAATTTAATTATCGAGAAACACTGTACGGTACTGTCGGAAACAGCCCGAAATTCGGCGTGCAAAGGTAACTTAAAAATCTCACTTATCAGGGGAATAATCCAAAAAAAGATGGTGTTTTGAACGAAAAAGCGTATTTTTGCACACTGTTTTTACGGAAAAACAGCAAGACAAGAAGAATAGATATCCTCATGAGCACGAAGAAATTCCGGTTTAATCCACATACACTCAGTTACGAA
Source organism: uncultured Paludibacteraceae bacterium (assembly GCA_964449415.1). Lineage (GTDB taxonomy): Bacteria > Bacteroidota > Bacteroidia > Bacteroidales > Paludibacteraceae > CALUNA01. The sequence goes on from CAYUYS010000103.1 coordinate 2,769, forward strand.
CCCATCGAATACACCACCAAAGACAAGGTAAAGCGAAGTGTGTTGTACTTTCTGTCAAGTGTGTTTAGCGGCGTGGTTGCGTTCTTTGTCTTGGTCACGCTGTTCCAGTCGCCGCGTGAGAAACAGCTTGTTCAGGAAAACAAGAGAATGCTTGCCCAGTACAACCTGCTTGACAAGCAATTGGACGAGCTTTCCCTCGTCATGGCCGACCTCCAGCAGCGCGACGACAACCTGTACAGGGTCATTTACCAGGCCGAACCCATTCCGTTGGCCACGCGTATGGGGCAGGTGAACAAAGGCGCTTACTACGACGAACTGGCCCAGATGACCAATTCGCAGTTAGTGGCCGACATAACACACAAAACCGATGTGTTGAGGAAGCAAATGTATGTGCAGTCCAAGTTGTACGATGAGATTGTGCAGTTAGCCAAACAGAACGAGACCCGTTTGGAGTACATTCCCGCCATTCAGCCCGTCTTGAACAAAGACCTGAAACGGACAGCGTCCGGCTACGGTTGGCGCATAGACCCCATTTACCATGCGCGGCGTTTCCATGCAGGCATGGACTTTACCGCACCCACCGGCACCGATGTGTATGCCACCGGCAACGCCACTGTCAAGTTTTCCGGCTGGAGATCGGGCTACGGCAATTGCGTTATTCTGAACCATGGCTTCGGTTATGAAACCCTGTACGCACACTTGTACAAATCGTTTGTGCATGTAGGGCAAAAAGTGAAGCGGCGCGATGTAATCGGCCTCGTGGGCAATACCGGCAAATCGACCGGGCCTCATCTGCATTACGAAGTCCACTTCAGGGGTCAGGCCATCGACCCGCGAAACTACTATTTCCAAGACTTGTCGCCGGAAGAATACGACCAGATGGTGCAATTGTCGGAAAACACGGGACAAATGTTCGACTAACGCACCGGTTATCGCCCGCCGCCATTTCCGGCATGTTTCCGCTCCAAATCGAGCAGGAAACGCTTGCGTTCCAATCCGCCCGCATAGCCGGTCAGGGAGCCGTCCGAGCCGACAATGCGATGACAAGGCACAACAATAGCCCAAGGATTCAGGCGGTTGGCGTTGGCTACGGCACGCACCGAGCGCGGGCAGCCAAGCAACAAAGCCTGTTCGGCATAGGAACGCGTCCGGCCATACGGCACATCCAACAGACTGCGCCAAACGGCCTGCTGAAATGCCGTGCCCTGCCAGACCAAAGGCAAATTGAACCGTTGCAGCCTGCCGGCAAAATAAGCAGCCAACTGCCGGCGGACTTCCTCCAAACAGGCGAGTGCATCCACAGGCACGGCACGCCGGAGTTCCGGCACATCGCCGGCCTTATCCGCAAACTGCAGGAAATGCAAACCCGCCTCGGAAACACCGGCCCGCATCAAACCCACAGGCGTATCAACCAGACAGACGCCATACGACAAACCGGCCATACAATTATCAGTTTTCATACAAAAGAAAACCCGCCGTTGATATGAAAATTGTATCGACGACGGGCAATTGACTTTGTTTTAACCTTATTTTAGAACTTACGCGAACATAAAGTCCTCCAAACCAACCCGGACAGGAATCCTAATAATCGAACGCTGCCGTTTTTACATAAACGGAATAGTCGCGAATCAGGCCGGGAGCATCTTTTTCTGCACGCGGAAGCATACGGAGACCCGACACCTCATATTCCTTGCCCAAATCGATAACCACCTGATGCGGGAAAGCCGTATTGTCGACCGTCTGCCAGAAAGTGCTCTCCTGCAAATCGAAAATCTTGTCGGCCGTACGGTTTCCGCTGCGGGTTTCTTCGCTGTCGGCGTACACAATCTGCCAATGCTCGCGGGAGAGCGGCTTGCCATCTTTGCCCAACACATCAAATTCCGCCACGGCAGCTATGTTGTTGCCTTCGTAATTGGAAATAGCATTCAGGCAGAAATAGCGTCCTTTGACGGGAGATTGGAACTTCACTTCCTGCCAGCCATTCCCTTGGGCGAATGTTCCTTGATACACCGCGTGCTCTGCCGAGAGGTCTAAGTTCTGCCCTTGTTCGCGGTGGGTTTTGGGGGCATCTTCGCGCAGCATGTCCAGAATGGGCTGAGTCAGCCCCTTCACCAAGGTTTCTGCCGGGCCTTTCAGGTCGAGCACGATAATTTCGTTTTTCCCTTTTTTAAGCCAGCATCCGGGCATATACAGCGTTTGCTGCGGACCGATTTCCCAGAAACGTCCCATGGCGTGGCCGTTTACCCAAACCATGCCTTTGCCCCAGGTTTGCATATCCAAGAAGGTATCGCCCGTCTCCTTCAGTTCGAAAACAGCACGATAATACGCCGGCGCATTCAGCGGTTCGCCGGACCGATAATTTTTCTGTTTCACAAACTCATAGAACGGCGGCAAATTGTAAACCGTCCAGTCTTTCAGTTCAACGGCTTGCCCTGCCGATATACATTCCACCTTGTGCGTGATGCCTTTGCGGTCGTGAATCGACTTATCGAAATTGACGCGCCCCATGGCTTCCACCAGAATGTCCAACTGTGTGCCCTTTTTCAGAGGCTGTGTCAGCGGAAGTGTGAACTCACCGCGGCGGCGGTCCAGACGCCCGAGCAGTTGGCCGTCGGCAAACACCTGCGCCCAGTCGTGCACTTCGTCTATGTGCAGTTCTCCCGTCAAATCTTCTTTCAGAATCGTCCGGTACAATATCGTTCCCCAGCCTTGGTCAAACATCTCCATGGGCATTATTTGTTCCGACTGCTTGGGTTCCGGCAAATTTTCGAACAAAGGCGCTACCTGCCATTCTGTAATGGCCGGAATTTCGATAACCGGATACGGTGCAGGCGGTTCGGGCAAGGTTTCCCCTTCCGGAAGATATTGCTTTAGCAAATCCCGCAACTGGAAGTATTTGGGTGTGGTCCAGCCGGCTTCGCTGATGGGCGCATCATAATCGTACGAACTGCACATGGCCGAATAAGCGGGATTGTTCGCCCCACCCCACCAGCCGAAGGTCGTTCCGCCGTGGGTCATGTAAAGGCTGAACGAGATATTGCGGTCGAGCATGTCCTTAATGCCTGCAACCATAGTGGCGGCATCGCGCGTCTCGTGCTTGCGCCCCCAATGGTCGAACCAACCGCTCCAAAACTCGCTGCACATCAGCGGTGTTTCCGGACGCAATTCTTTCAGTTTTTGGAATTGCTGTTCAATGTTGGCGCCCGTACCAAAATTCACTGTCCAGAGCAAATCGTCCAAGGCATTGTTCGTAAAATTGGAACTCCAGTCGCACTGGAACAAGGGAACATCCGTAAAGCCGGCTTTCCTGACCAGATCGCGGATGGCCGACACGTAGGGTTTGTCCGTTCCGTATGAGCCGTATTCGTTTTCCACCTGCACCATAATGATGTTCCCGCCACGCGTAATCTGCAAATCCGCCAGCTGCTTGCCAATCTCGTTCATAAAGATTTCCACACGTTCCATGTAATACGGGTCGAGCGTACGGAGCTGTACATCCGCCTTTTTCAACAACCACCACGGCAAACCGCCCATTTCCCATTCGGCACACACGTATGGCCCGGGGCGTACAATCACATACATGCCGTGCTTTTGCGCCAGCCGGCAAAATGCCGCAATGTCGTTGTTGCCGTTAAAATCAAATTTCCCGGGCTCCGGCTCGTGCAAATTCCAGAATACATAGAGGCACAGCGTGTTCATACCCAATGCTTTGCAAGACAAAATGCGCTGCTCCCAATACGGCTCCGGGATACGCGGATAATGTACTTCCGCCGCTTTGATAACGACAGGCTCGCCGTTCAGCAGGAAAGTGCCCTGCCCTACTTCAAACGTACCGGGTTTGCGGGAAGTACAGGCCGCCACAGCAAGCATCACCCCCATCAGAAGTGCCTGATTCAAAACATTTACCACTCGTTTCATCATATTTCCT
>CAYUYS010000104.1:0-6631 GCA_964449415.1 uncultured Paludibacteraceae bacterium
CGGTTGCATCCGCTTTTTTGGATTTCAGGCGGGCTGTTTAGCCTTTAATGGCAGCTATGCCCGGCAGGATTTTGCCTTCGATGGCTTCCAGTAGCGCGCCGCCACCGGTCGAAATGTAAGAAACCTGGTCGGCCATGCCGAACTTGTTGATACAAGCCACGGAATCACCGCCGCCAATCAGCGAGAATGCACCTTTGGCCGTAGCCTTGGCAATGGATTCGGCAATGGCACGCGAACCGTCCGTAAAGTTGTCGAACTCGAACACGCCGGCCGGACCGTTCCACAGTATGGTTTTGGCATCTTCAATTGCGGCAGCAAAAGCCTTGCGGGTTTCAGGGCCTGCATCCAAGCCTTCCCAGCCGTCAGGAACATCGTTAGCCGGAACAACCTGCGTTTTCGCATCGTTCGAGAACGAATCGGCGGCTACACAATCGGTGCCCAACACCAGATTTACGCCTTTGGCCTTGGCTTTGGCCATGATGTCCAATGCCAAATCCAGCTTGTCTTCTTCGCAAATGGACTTGCCGACCTTGCCGCCTTGTGCTTTGGCAAAGGTGTAAGTCATTCCGCCGCACAAAATCAGGTTGTCCACTTTGTCCATCAGGTTTTCAATGATACCGATTTTCGTGGAAACCTTGGAGCCGCCCATAATGGCCGTGAACGGACGTTTGATGTTGCTCAGAACGTTATCCACAGCCTTGACTTCCTTTTCCATCAGGTAGCCCAGCATTTTGTGGTCTGCATCGAAATAATCAGCGATAATGGCAGTTGAAGCGTGTTTGCGGTGGGCTGTGCCGAAGGCATCGTTCACGTAGCAATCGGCATAGGAAGCCAAGTGTTTGGCAAATTCCTTTTGCGGAGCTTTCATGGCTGCCTTGGCGGCTGCTTTTTCCTCATCGGTAGCAAATTCGCCACGTGGTTTACCTTCTTCTTCGGCGTAGAAACGCAAGTTTTCCAACAGCAAGGCTTCACCGGGTTTCAAAGCGGCTGCAGCCTCATCGGCTTTCATGCAATCGGGAGCGAACTGTACTTTGACACCCAACTTTTCAGAAACGGCATCCACAATCTGGCCCAAAGAAAATTTCATGTCCGGATTCTTTTTGGGTTTGCCCATGTGCGACATGATAATCAGGCTACCGCCATCGTTCAAAATTTTCTTCAACGTGGGCAGCGCACCGCGTATGCGGGTGTCGTCCGTGATTTTCCCATTCTCGTCCAGTGGCACATTGAAATCCACGCGGACAATTGCCTTTTTCCCGGCAAAACTAAATTGATCAATTGTCATAACTATACTTTTTTTGAGGTTATTTAAAATATTATCAACATTTGAATTTGTATTCCACTTTGGCCAGTTCCTGATTTGCCTTCACAATTTTCTGTTTCAGGTTTTCCTTGTAGGCGGCCAGTTTTTGCGCCAGCTCCGCATCGGCTGTGGCCATGATTTGCACGGCCAGCAATGCGGCATTGAGCGAGCCGTTGATGCCGACGGTGGCCACAGGAATTCCCGGAGGCATCTGTACGATGGACAACAGGGCATCCATGCCTTCTAATGAGGAATTGACAGGCACGCCAATAACCGGCAGGGTTGTCAAGCCGGCAATCACGCCGGGCAAGGCCGCTGCCATTCCGGCGGCCGCAATAATCACTTGTATGCCGCGTTTTTGGGCATTCACGGCAAAATCTTCCACTTCGTGCGGCGTCCGATGGGCTGACAAAGCCAGCATTTCAAAAGGAATTTCGAACTCATCGAACAACTTGGCCGCTTTTTCCATAACGGGCAAATCGGATGTGCTGCCCATGATGATACTTACTTTCGGCGTTTTCATTGCTATTTATCAACAGTTTACGGATTCGTTAAAATAATCGCCCCGGCCGGATGCACCACTCGTTTGTTTTAAAAAATTACAATGCCAGATCACAATGTATCGGATAATGGTCCGAATACTTCACTTTGTCCACGGCAAAACGAGCCGACGACATGGACGGATCATACAAGATATAGTCGATGCGCACACGCAGCCAACTTTCTTCAAACGAATACCCCAGACTGCAGAAATGATTGTTCACGAACGCATCTTCCAGATGGCCACGGATGGTTTTGTAGGTGTAAGATACCGGCACATCATTGAAGTCGCCGCAAACCACCACCTTGTGAGGCGATTGGCTGATTTCTTGGGCAACAAGGTCGGCCTGTTTTGCCCTTGTACGGTACGCCACCGCCAATTTACTGCCGACACGGCCCGCATACGAACTTATGAAATTCGGAGCGAGCGCATTTTCCGTGGGTTCGGCAATATCCTTTGTCAAACGGTTCGATTCCAGATGGTTATTGAAAAAACGCACCGTATCGCCATTTATGACAATATCGGAATATTGAACTATGTTATATGTCGATTCAAAAACCAACATTTCCTTGTTCACAATCGGATACTTGGAAAAGGTCGCCACCCCCACCTGCCGAGCAGCATTGTTTATCCGGTAAGAAACATGCCTGTACGGATACTTAGACAGGCAGTCCGACACATCCTGCCACGTCAGGTGTTTGTCAGACCTGCTGACCGCAAATTCCTGCAAGCAGACCACATCCGCATCCTGCTTGACAATATAATCCAACACCCGGTTGGTATCCTTGCCTTCCGTGTGTTTGGCATATTTCCCCAAAGACATGGTGTTGTAACTCAACACGGTGATTTTTTTTTCGGAAGTTTCGGGCAAAGTATGCCGCCCTGCGGAGAAACCGAAGGTGTTTCGTGCCGGGAAATAAGTCAGCAACAACACAGCCAGTGCAAAAAAGAACCACGACTGCCGCACAAGAGCCCAAAAAAGCAGGAAACAGAAATTTATGAGAAAGATAACCGGAAAAACAAGCCCCATATATGCAGGAAGAACCCACACAGACGGATTGACATTCGGAGAAAAAGCCCCCAGCAACAGCAATACCGCCGCCACTACATTCAGGACCAGCATCAGACTGTAGACCAAACGTAATCCAACCGATTTTTTCGCCTTATTTTTCAAACAGTTTCCTTTTTTCTTCTGCACTCAAACTATCGTAGCCCGAACGCTTGATCTTGTCCAGAATAACATCTATTTCCGCATTCCTGTTGGCCTTATACTGATTGTATTCCGCATCGTTCATCGGCTTGGAATAATGGAATTTAGGTTGTTTCCTGCGCTTGGGTTGCCTGAATATGTTTACAATCTTGTCGATAATCGGGCTTACATAGGCGGAAATATCCGTTCCGCGGCGCAAAAGTACAACAAAAATATAACCTGCCAAAGCCCCGCCCACATGCGCCAGCTCGCCGCCTCCGTTGCTCGACGTTATACCAAACAGGCTGATGAGGACAATGATCAGCGCCAGCCATTTCAGTTTGATACGCCCCAAGAGCATCAACATGATTTCCATATTCGGAGCTATCATGGCTACGGCCACAATAACGGCCATAATCGCTCCGGAAGCACCTACCAGCAGGCTCGCGTCCACCAACGGTTCGTAATAAGGAAACAGATTGTATGCCGCAATATAAAACAAACCGGCCACCAATCCGCCTACCAGATATATGCCGACAAACTGCTTTTCGGTTATGTACATCAAGGCAATTTTCCCGAACCAATACAGGCACAACATATTGAAGAACAAGTGGAAAACGCCATCGTGCACAAACATGTACGTAACCAATGTCCAGAAACGGACGGGCAGCGTGTGCAAAGACGCAGGCAATGCCCAATAAGATACCAGAGGGAAATACGAGTTGAACAACTGGAAGACAATCGTCAACAACTTAACAACCAGAAACGCTGCCACATTGATAAAAATCAGACGCGTCACCGCATTACCATTCCTGAACAAATTTTTTAAATCAACCATTTCTTTTTCTCATGCTCTTTCACAACATACGCCAACTGTACCATTTGACAAAATGTCCTAATTGTACAAGGTTCTTTTCTTTTTCCAATACAAAATGAGCAACCATCCGAACAGCATGCCACCCAAATGTGCAAAATGTGCAATATTATCAAACGAAAAGCCAGCCACGCCGAAAAACAGCTCTATGATGGCATATATCGCTACAAAAATACGTGCAGGAATAGGTACCGGCAAGAATATCAGCATCATGCGCGCTTCCGGGAAAAGCCACGCAAAAGCAAACAGCAAACCGAATACGGCCCCCGATGCGCCAACTGTAACCGGTGCATTCAAAATCAACTGCTTCATGGAAAAGGCTGTCGCCGCATTAACGGAAGACAAACTCCCAAAACGCAGGATGGTGCGCAACTTGCCTTCCACACTTTCCAGCGGCACGGAAGAATTCTGCCGAATGGCCGCATCCAAAGCCGAAAGCATAGGGCCATAATCCAGCGTCCACATCAACTGCTGCACCAAGGCCGCACCCACACCGGAAACCAAGTAGAACACCAAAAAACGTTTCGTTCCCCAACGCTGCTCAATCGCAATTCCAAACATGTATAACGCAAACATGTTGAAAAACATGTGGCTAAATCCGCCATGTACAAACATATAGGTCAGCAATTGAAAAACATGGAACTTTTCAGATGCCCAATAGTGCATGCCCAAGACATCAGAAAGACTGAAATGCTGATATAAATCGCTCAAAAGGCGTGGCAAAGCAAGGTCGGCCAGCCAAAAAATAAAATTGATAATCAACAGATTCCTGACAGCCGGCGGCAGATTGGACAAAAAAGTAGAACGTTCATTCATAATCTAAAAACAAAACCGGCTCTTGCTGTTTTTGCTCCGAATATGCCGAACCAAATCGCATAATCGGCATTCAAAACCGGAATGGAAAATTAAAAGTCTGCAAAAATAGATATTTTTCCCCTTTCAAATCCATGCTTTTCAACAATATTTTCAAGGTCTGCTGTGAAAAAAACTTTTTTTAGTTCAAACAAGCAAGCAACTACACAAGCCGGGCCGGCATGACAAAAACGACCGCAGGTTTTTGTTTTGCCAATAGAATTATTATCGTTACTTTTGCGCATCATTGTTTTTTTACAAATGTAGTGAAACACATAAAAATACATAAAGAAGGACGCGCCATTTTGTTGGGATTGATTTTACTGATATTCGTCATAAACTTATGGGTTTATATCGGATCCAGCAACGTTGTATTCGCCATCAACATAATCATATCGGCGGCTTTGCTCATTTTCGTTACGTACTTTTTCCGGAATCCGGCACGCGTATTTGAGATAGACGATCCCGGTCTGGTGGTCGCGCCGGCAGATGGCACAATCGTCGTTGTTGAACCCACCGATGAAAACGAGTATTTCGGCGACAAACGGATTCAAGTATCCATATTCATGTCGGTGTTCAATGTGCATGCAAACTGGTATCCGATAGCGGGAAAAGTCATCAAGACCGCGCACCACAGCGGCAATCACAAGGCTGCCTACCTGCCCAAATCAAGTACGGAAAACGAACGCTCCACCATAGTGATAGAAACACCCGCCAAGACACAAATAATGGTTCGTCAGATAGCGGGGGCACTCGCCCGGCGTATTGTCACGTATGCACAGGCCGGAAAATCGTGCCATCTGAACGAACAGCTCGGCTTTATCAAGTTCGGCTCGCGCGTAGATCTTTTCTTGCCGATGGACGCGGAAATATTTGTGGAATACGGCGACAAAACCACTGGAAATGAAACCATTATAGCCAGACTCAATGAATAAATTCGATTCACTTTTTGCACAATACGACTGCGATAAACTAACTGATGCATCTGTCAAGCAAGCAGTCGCGGAAATTATTGAAAAGCATTTTGCCGAAAACGACAACCCGGCCGTATACAAGCAATGCCTGCACCAGATTGATTTGACGACACTGAATGGAGATGACACAACATCCAAGGTCAGGACAATGATAGAGAAAGTCAATTCATTCAAAAATCACTTCCCGCAAGCCGACAATGTGGCCGCCGTCTGCGTTTATCCGGCCATGGTTCCAACCGTAAAATCCACACTGACCGAACCGATAGGAATAGCTGCTGTTGCCGCCGGATTTCCTGCTTCGCAAACTTTCCTGGAAGTCAAAATAGCAGAAGTGGCCATGGCCGTTCTGGAAGGCGCAACCGAGATTGATGTGGTCATTTCCATCGGCAAGTTCTTGGAAGGCGACTATCAGACCGTGTACGATGAATTGTGTGAAATCAAGGAAGCCTGCCGGGATGCACATCTGAAAGTCATTCTGGAAACAGGCGCTTTAAAATCGGCGGCCAACATCAAAAAAGCGTCTCTCCTTGCCATGCAGGCCGGGGCCGACTTCATAAAGACATCTACCGGAAAAATGGCCGTGTCGGCCACACCGGAGGCGACATATATCATGTGCAAGGCCATAAAAGAATGGCATGAAAAAACCGGCCTGAAAATCGGTTACAAGCCGGCGGGCGGCATATCGACAACGGAAGAAGCCGTTACCCACTACACCATCGTCAAGGAAGTGTTGGGACAGGAATGGCTCGACAACCAATATTTCCGTTTTGGCGCAAGCCGCTTAGCAAACAACCTGTTAAGCTCGATAGAAGGCAAGGAAATAACGTATTTCTAAAGTACATCTGCTACAGGTTGTTCAGCATAAGGCAAAATTTGTTCTATGGGTTTTGCTGTGCGA
>CAYUYS010000105.1:0-6599 GCA_964449415.1 uncultured Paludibacteraceae bacterium
ATCAATATCTTCATAATGCCACAAAATAACCGTTTGATGCTGAAACAAAATTGAAAAACCCATACCAGATTCTCCGATATGGGCATTGTTATCTTCAGAAAATCAGGGATTTACTCGTCGCCTGCCATATCCGTATCGTCTTCGTCCGTATCAAAAACGGCCAACTGGCGATGAAAAATCTCGTCCAACGACATTTGGAACGTTTCCGTATGCGCAACACCTTCTATCACAGAAAGTTTATCCAGAATAATCTGCAAAAGATGCTTGTTGTCCTTGGCGTAAAGTTTGATGAACATGGCGTAACGTCCTGTCGTGTAATGACATTCGACCACTTCCGGGATAGCTCTGATAGCTTCCACCACCTGATTGAAACAAGCTATGTCCTTCAGGGTTATACCAATGTAGGCACAAGTCTGATAACCAATCTTGTATGCATCTACAATAAATTCAGAACCCTTGATAACGCCGATTTGCTGCAGTTTTTGGATGCGCTGATGAATAGCCGCTCCGGACACATTGCATTCGCGGGCAACTTCCAGAAAAGGAATGCGTGCATTTTGAGATATGAGACGTAGAATCTTCTTGTCCAACTTGTCTATCTGCCTTGTCATGATGTTAGATTTATATTCGGCTCAAAAGTACATTTTTTTTGAATGAAAACAAACTTTTTGCACAAAAAAACACAACAAAAAGAAAGTTATTCAACGATATTTCGCTCCATCCATATCTTCCAGAATGCTCAAATAACTTTGGTAACGCGACGAAGCAATCCGATGCTGTTCCAACGCCCGGAGCACGGCACAACCCGGCTCGTGCATGTGCATGCAGTTATTAAAGCGGCAACCGGCAGAAATGGCAAAAATTTCCTTGAAATAATGTCCGACTTCTTCCTTTTTCATATCAACCGTACCAAAGCCCTTGATTCCCGGCGTATCAATCAGCCAAGTGTCTTGCGCCAGTTCGTACATTTCCGAAAACGTTGTCGTGTGCATGCCTTTGTTGTGCGCCACCGAAATCTCAGCCGTTTTTGCCAGATTCTTGGCCATAAGGTTGTTGAGCAATGTCGATTTGCCGACTCCGGAATTTCCGGAAAGCAAGACCGTCCGGCCGGAGAAATAGGCTTTCAGTTCGTCCTGCCGGGCATCGTACAAAGCAGATACGGCAAAAGTCTTATATCCCAACATCTCGTACAGGACGCGCATCTGTTCCAGATAAGCCTTTTCGTCTTCGGAATAACAATCTATTTTGTTGAAAATCAAACAAGCGGGCACGCGATAGGCTTCCGCCGTAATCAGGAAGCGGTCAATGAACACCAACGATGTTTCCGGATAATTGACCGTTACTATCAAAGCCGCCAAATCCACGTTTGCTGCAATGATATGCGCTTGTTTGGACAAATTGGAGGCACGACGAATAATGTAGTTTTTTCTATCCAGAATTTCACAAATCCAGGCCGAGCCATCCGGGTTCAACTCAAAATGCACCCTATCGCCCACGGCCACCGGATTGGTTGTGCGAATGGACTTGATACGGAAATTGCCCTTGATTTTGCATTCGACATATTCGCCCGCATCGGTACGCACCCAATAGCTACTGCCTGTATTTTTAACAACTAATCCGCTTGAAACGCTGTTTGTTCCCATATTTTCAGATAAAAACGAATTTCAACATCAGAAGGCTTCCGTAGCCGTTATGTAAAATTGCGGTTTGCGTTCGTAATTGTTCATGGCTACATCGACGCGCAAATGTACACGCGCATCGTTCAGGCGGCAACGCAGCCCCAGCCCATAGGCAAACTTCAATTTATCAATATGCGGTTGCCGCCAGTTCAGCACATCGCCCACCGCACAAAACGCAGTGGCTTTCAGGCGCCAGAACAACGGCACACGATATTCGACCTGCCCGACAAAGCTGAACATATCCGAAAATTTGCCCTCGCGGAAACCACGCATCAAATCACTGCCGCCAAGCGTCGGCAACATGGCAAAGGGTATCTGCTTGCCGAAAACACCGTTGGCGTATATCTGCCACGCCAAGACCTGTCCGAGCCAGGTTTTTACATACTGGCGGTAGTCCAGCGTGACATTACCCATCGGATACGAACTGACAAAAGACGGATAATAGACAGCCAACAGCTTGGCAAACAGTCCTTTGGTCGGGTAAAAATGATTGTCACGCGTATCGTAAGATGCCGTGAGGCCTATGCCGGTTTGGAAGTATTCTGTCCAGCCGGCGGCTCCAAAAACCTGTTTTATCGAATCGATCGTGGAGGCCAAATCGGACTGAAAGACAATATTTTCGTAACGCAGGGAAAGTTGCGCGCCGACAAAAAAATGGTCAAGGATTTCATATTGTGGCTGCAGATTCAAATAGGCGTTCCGCGAAGTGTAGTTCACTTCCAGACCTGACCACGTATTCCCTATCCCATAAAACTTATTCGGATAATTTTTAAACCCCGCACTGGAATACAGGTAGCAGCGACGCGCCTTGTCAATGTAGATTTTCGGACTGACACTAACCGTAATCTGGTTCAGGAAGGTATATATGGCACTGTACGAGATACTGCTTATGCGTTGCAAATCATTGCTTTTGAAATAAACGCCTCCGGCCACACCCGGCCCGAAGCTCGTTTCCTGCTGATAGGACATGATGGGAACGACATACCAACTCCGACGAATCAGTGTCGTATCCGTTGAGGCCGGTTGCGCAAAAGCTATTTGTATCGACGCGACGGCCAATACAAAAAAGAAGATGATTGTCGTTTTTTTCAAAAGGTTCCGGTTTTGCCGCAAAAATACGGGTTTTCCGTTAACAGGGCAGATTGGGGAGATGACAGAAAAAGCAGGCAAACACTTGACTGTAAGCTGCCTGCCCGGTTTCCTGTCTGTATTTTGCCTAAACGGTCATGATTTCCTTTTCCTTGGCGGCAAGTAGCTCATCCACTTTCTTGATGTATTTGTCGTGTATTTTCTGCACATTTGCTTCCGCATCTTTTTCCGCATCTTCGGGCAGACCTTCCTTGATAAGCTTTTTCAATTTCTCGATTATCTCCCTGCGCGCATTCCGGATGCTGATTTTGGTCTCTTCGCCTTCTGCACGGGCCTGTTTGGCCAACTGTTTGCGGCGTTCTTCGGTAAGCGGTGGAATGCTCAGACGGATCACCTCTCCGTTGTTGGCCGGCGTGATGCCTATTTCTGAATTGATAATGGCCTTCTCGATAACGGCCAGCATGTTTTTTTCCCACGGCTGTATGGATATGGTTTTTGCATCGGGTGTGGTTATGGTTGCCACGTTGGCCAAAGGGGTTTGGCTCCCATAATAGTCCACACGGATACCATCCAAAATACGTGTATTGGCTTTTCCTGCACGTATGTGGGCCAAGGCATCGTCCAAATGCAGAATGGCTGCTTCCATGCTTTCGGACGCCTGATCGTAATAAGTTTTTACATCTAACATAGTTGTTGCGTTTGTATGGTTTATCTGATTTGTTAATTGTGTACCAACGTGCCTATTTTTTCGCCCGATATGACTTTTTTCAGGTTGCCGACCGCGTCCATATCGAACACATAAATCGGCATGTTGTTTTCCTTGCACATGGTTGTGGCGGTCAAATCCATAACTTTCAGGTTGCGGTTATAGATTTCGTCGTAGGTAATATCGGTAAATTTGGTGGCGTTCGGGTCTTTTTCCGGATCGGCTGTATAAATTCCATCCACACGCGTGCCTTTCAGCATCACGTCGGCCTCTATTTCTATGGCCCGCAACGACGATCCGGTATCCGTTGTAAAATACGGATTGCCTGTTCCGGCCGAAAAAATAGCTATTTCACCGCGTTCAAGCGTTTCTATCGCTTTTTGTTTGCTGTAAAATTCGCCTATCGGTTCCATGCGAATGGCAGTCAGCACACGCGCCTTGACGCCCGTCGCTTCCAATGCTGAACTCAGGGCCAGACTGTTCATGACAGTAGCCAACATGCCCATCTGGTCGCCTTTCACTCTGTCGAAACCTTTGGATGCGCCACTCAATCCGCGAAAAAAATTGCCACCACCAATCACTATTCCGATTTGCACACCCATTTGTGCAACTTCCTTGATCTGTGCCGCATATTCCGCCAGACGCACTTCATCTATGCCGTATTGTCCGGCTCCCATCAACGATTCGCCGCTGAGTTTTAAAAGAATCCGCTTGTAAATCATACAAAATTATGTTTTCCGATTGCATGTCGCAAAAATAACGGATTTGCAGTAAATATGCAAACTCCGAAACATCATCTTCCTCATAATCAGACTGTCGTTGTAACAGCCGGATGGATCAGAGCATGTATGTAATAATAGATCAGGAATGCGCACACAATCGTTTTGGAAATCGTCCCTATCAGAAAGCCAAGAAACGCACCCAGACCGGCACGTATGGCGGCGGGTGTTTGTTTGCCGTCAAGAAGTTCGCCGAGTACAGCGCCGAAAAAAGGGCCGAGTATCACACCCCACGGGCCGAAAAACAGACCGACAACTACGCCAATCATGCTGCCCCAAACACCTTTTTTGCTACCGCCGAACTTTTTGGTTCCCCAAGCCGGAATGATGTAATCCAACACCTGAATCAGGACAACGATAACAAGCCAAAAAACGAGAAACTTGGTTGTAAATTCGGCACGTTCCGTGAAATGAAGCAATAGTATACCGACATAACTCAACGGTGCGCCCGGCACAATCGGCAATACGCAGCCCAGCAATCCCACCAACAGACACAATCCGGCCAGAACAATCAAGAAGATATCCATGTTTTCATTTCAATTTATTGGCATTAAAATGCGGAGCGGCCACTTTCGCAAACAGGAAAATCGAAATAGTTACCGCCACAGCACCCGTAAAATAGGACAAGGGCAATCCGCCGGCCATGTCGGCTATTTTCCCGCCCAACACCAAGCCGATACCGATACCGACATCCCAACTTGTCAGATAAGTGGAACTTGCCGTCGCGCGCCGGTTGTGGGGTGCCAGATTCACAAACAAGGTATTGTAGGCCGGGAACATCATGCCGTAGCCGACACCCAACATGGTTGCAACGATGAAAAAGCCTATCAGTCCGGCAATGGCCAACCAGTCGTGTAACCACGACAGTGTTGACAATATATAAAAACCGACGCAACAAATAACGCTCCCGACGGAAATCACCTTGGTTATCATTCCCTTGTCCACCAATTTTCCTGCAAACAAACGGGATGCTATCAAGCCCACTGCCATCAGCGAGAAGAATATACCCTGCCCGCTTTCAATGCCCAATTCGCGCCCGTAAATGGCTATGTAACAGGTTGTCATGCCATACGGAATCGCCAACAGCAACAGGCACAAACCGGCACGCAATCCTTTGACCAAAAAGAAGCGGTCGTACGAATGGAGCGGCCTGTCTTCCGGCACGACAATGCGCGGCTTCTGAGGCATTCTGATCAGGCTGGCAAACAAAAATCCGAGCGCCCCCAGCGCAAAGGCAAAATAGAACACAAAGTTATAACTGCAATGCGCGACCATGAACAAACTGGTCATTGGCCCGACGGCCATCGCCAGATTATTGGCAACGCCGTAATAGCCAAGTCCTTCGCCACGGCGTTCGGATGGCATTATGTCAATAATAACCGTATTTCCTGCCGTAGTCACCAATCCGAATGTCAAGCCGTGAAAAATACGCAGCAACACAAACATGAACAACAACGTTGCTTCTGCATAACCCACAAAAATAAGCACAAAACACAAATATGCGCCCAAATAAATAGGCTTGCGCCGAAACTTGTCCAAAATATAGCCGGAAAAAGGCCGTACACACAAAGCAGCTACCGTGTAGCACGACAAGACGATACCGATGACAGATTTCGTAGCATGAAACATGTCCATCAAATACAGGGGCAAGACAGGCAGCAGCAGATAAAATGCGAAGAACATCAAAAAGTTACCGGTACACGCTGCTATATAACTACCGGTCCATAATTTGGGTTGTGACATTTACTGGGGTTTTGTGGATTTACGGTCGAAAAACGGATTTTTGGAAGAACAACTGATGGCAATTCCGTAGAGCGTTTCGCAGCCCGGAAGCAGTTGCAGTCGCCTGACTGCCAATCCGACCGAAAACATGACGCGCGTATCCACCCGCATATCGGCAGCCATGGCACATGCAGAACCAATGGCAATACCGACATCGGTCGTGTTAATGGCGCAAGGCACAGCTGCCGGCTTCCCTTCGCATGTGGAAAAACCGCAATACGCACAATTCAATCCCTGCACCTGCTGTCTGGTTCCTATCAGCAACAAGGCATCGCCTTGCAGGATATTTTCCGCATCACGTATCAAGAAATGCATGCCGGTTTCCTCGCTCAATTGCAACATCGTGTCCGAAATGGATGTAATCGTATCGCCTGTAGCTATGGCAATTTCAATGACATCAATCCCTTTTCCTTTCGGGGCCGTGCGAGCCGCCGTAGCCATGGCATTAGCCACCGAAATGACGCGCTCAACCCTGTTTTCCCGTTCATTAACAAGCATAACTTCTTCATTTAAAAAACCGTGCAAAGGTAGGACTTTTCAGGCATTGGGCAAATAAAAATATAG
>CAYUYS010000106.1:0-6569 GCA_964449415.1 uncultured Paludibacteraceae bacterium
AAAAACAACAAAAAAAAATGCTTCTCCGGCCGGAGAAGCACTAAAAGCAGCCTGGGTTATGCCCCCTATCCTTTTATTAGGTTGATGAACTCCTCGCGGGTCTTCTGGTGCCGGAAAGCACCGGTAAAATCGGAGGTGGTGGTGACGGAGTGCTGTTTCTGAATGCCGCGCATCTGCATGCACAGGTGCCGCGCTTCGATAACTACCATTACGCCCAGCGGGTTCAGGGTGTTCTGGATGCATTCTTTTATCTGCGTGGTCATGCGTTCCTGCACCTGCAGGCGGCGAGCGAATACTTCCACCACGCGGGCTATCTTGCTCAGCCCGGTTATTTGTCCGTTGGGTATGTAGGCCACGTGCGCCTTCCCGAAAAAGGGCAGCAGGTGGTGTTCGCACAGGGAGTAGAAGTCGATGTCCTTGACCATGACCATTTGCCGGTAGTCTTCCCGGAAGAGGGCCGAGCGCAGTATCCGTTCCGGGTCTTGCGTGTAGCCCTGCATTAGGAACTGGTAGGATTTGGCCACGCGCTCCGGCGTTTTCAGCAATCCCTCGCGTTCGGGATTCTCGCCCAGTATGGCGATTATCTCCCGCATGTATCGGGCTATGGTGTCGGTTTTCTGTTTGTCGAACTGAAAATTGTGTTGGGAACTGCTCATGGCGCGAGGTGGTTAGTTTCCGGCTACTTCTATCACGTCTTTCACAATATAAATATCGCCTTGCATTTCGGGGAAGGCCTTCAGCAGCTCGTCACGCAAGATGCCGGCTTCGGCTTGGGTGCGGAAATTGCCCACGCGCACCTTCCAGAAGGGCGGTTGGTAGAGCACGTACACCTTGAGGGTGGAAAATTCTTGCATGACCTTCTTCTCCGCCCGGAAGGCTTCTTCCTTGGCGGTTTTGGGGGCGTTGCCCGAATATACTTGCACGCGGAAGCCCTGTATGCGCTCCGTGATCCGCTCTTGCGTGCCTTGTATTTTGTTTTGTATCAGGTTCTCTATCCGCGCATCCTGCCGGATGGTTACCAGTGGGGCGCTCGTGTCGGGAGCGGACAGGAGGGAGTCGAAGATAAGCGGGCGGATTTGCCGGGGAAGGCTTGCATCTGCCTGCGACAGGGCCGGAGCAGCCCATGCGAGCGCAAAGAGCAGATAGAGTGAAAGTCGTTTGTGTGTCATAGCGGTAGTCTGGCTACAAATTCGTTATTGCCTGCAAAGGTAGTATTTTTTTCACGATAGTTTCAATACCTGAAACTGCTGCCTCCCACAAATTCACGCAAAAGTGAGGTGGGCGGAATTTCGCGTTCCGGTATGGACACGAAGTAGCTCAGGAAGTTCAGCAGCCGGTGTGCTTCCGTGTATTCTTCGCAATACTTGGGCACTTCGGCCAGAATGGGTTCTGCGTGTCGTTTCAAGACGGCCAGCTCGAACAGCAGTGCGGAGTTGAACATCACGTCGGCGTTTTCCTGATAAGGGTATATCCACTTTTCTTCGCCCCGGCGGATGCTCGGCACTCGGGCTATGGTTTCGCGTGCCGAGTAGTTGCGGTAGCGGTAGTCGCGTATAATGCGGCGCAGCAGCCTAATATCGGTGGTGGGAATCCAGTTGTGGTTGTCGATGTTGATGGTGGTGAGGGCGGAAACGTAGATTTTGAACTTTTCCTTGCTCGGGATGTCGGGTATCAGTTCCGGGTTCAGGGCGTGTATGCCTTCCAGCATGATAATATTGTTGTCTTTCAGCCGGAGTTTTTCGCCGTTGAAGCTGCGTTTGCCTGTCTCGAAGTTGAAGGTCGGGGTCTTTACTTCTTTTCCGCTCAGCAGGTCTTGCAGTTGTTGGTTGAACAGCGGCAGGTCGAGTGCGTGCAGGTCTTCAAAGTCCCATTCGCCGTTTTCGTCGAGCGGCGTGTCTTCCCGGTTTACGAAATACTGGTCCATGGAAATGGGCACGGGGCTCAGTCCGTTCACCATGAGCTGGATGGAGAGGCGTTTGCAGAAGGTGGTCTTGCCCGACGACGAAGGGCCGGCTATCAGAATGAAGCGGGGGCAGCCCCCCGGGCGGTGAGCTATCATGTCGGCAATTTGTGAGATCTTCTTTTCGTGCAGAGCTTCGGCCAGTTTGATGAGGTTGAACATCTTGTTGTTTTTGCAGGCAATGTTAAATTCGCCCACGTTGTTGATGTTCATCAGTTTGTTCCACCCCACAAATTCGTTGAAGATGCCGAACATTTTGTCTTGTGCAATGCGGTCTTCTATCTTGATGGGATTTTCCCGGTTCGGGATTTGCAGCAGCATGCCGTCGTAATACGGAATCAGATCGAACACGGACAGGTAGCCCGTGCCGGGCATGAGCACGCCGTTGTAGTAATCGACAAAATTGCCCATGCGGAAATACCGGCAATACGGGTTGCCCAGTGTTTCGAAGAGGGTAACTTCGCCGTCGGTGCGCGAGCGGAAGATTTCCTTTACCTCCTTGGTCTGTTTTTCTTCGCAAATGATTTGTCGGTCTTCCCGGATAATTTCGGTCATGCGCTGTTTTATCTTCAGGACAATGTCCGGCGTGAGCGTTTGGCCCAATTGGTCTACGATGCAATAATAACCTTTGGAGATGGGGTGCTTGATGCGCAGGTCGGCATGCGGGTAGAGCTCGTGGATGGCGCAGGCAAGCACCATGCTCAGTGTGCGTACGTAGCAGCGCATGCCCGAGGGCGTGCTGGCGTCGATAAATTCGATGTCCTTGGGCTTGTACACCAGGAAATTCAGGTCTTCCACTTTGTAGTTGACGCGTGCCGCCACCACTTGGTAGGGAAGTTTTATCTGCAAGGCCTTGTAAATGTCCAGTAGCGAGCTTCCGATGGGGATGTCGTGGTATTGTGCGGTGTTTTTACAATAAATTGTGACGGTTCGGGTTTCCATGCTGTTCAGTTTTTAGGTGGGTTATGTTATTTATGGCTTTCGCGTTTATCGTTTGTTTCGGAAAAAGTCCGTCATCAGCCGGGCGCATGCGTCTTGCAGCACGCCGGACGTTACGCTACACTTCGGATGCAGTGCGTGGGGTGCAAAGTTCAGGAACCCGCGCTTTTCGTCCCGTGCTCCGAACACCACGCGCCCGATTTGCGCCCAACCCATAGCTCCGGCGCACATAACGCAGGGCTCGATGGTAACATACAGCGTGCATTCGTGCAGGTATTTGCCGCCCAAGGTTTGCGCCGCCGCCGTGATGGCCTGCATTTCTGCGTGTGCGGTTACGTCTTGCAGGGTTTCCGTCAGGTTGTGGCCGCGCCCTACTATCTGCTGCCCGCAAGTGATGACGCACCCGATGGGAATTTCGTTCCTCTCCAAGGCTTTTTGGGCTTCCTCCAAGGCTAATTGCATGTAGTGTATGTCCGCGTTGTGCATATCCGTCATTTCTTCGTCATTTTTCCATCAGGAATAGGTATTCGTGGTGTTTTCCGTCGCTGTTTATCCATTCGTTTGTCCGGCGCATGTTTCCCATGATGTGCTTTTGGTGGTCGATTTCGATTAGTTTCAGCAGTTTGCCGGCATTGGAAATGATATCGTGCAGTTCTTTTTTCGTGGCCCGTCCGCCCGAGCTGTACGACAAGAGTATGTAATGCGCTCGGGTGTTTTTTATCAATTCGTTCAAGGCATTCATGGCCGTGAAATGCCCCGCGTCGTCGCGTTTGAATGCTTCAAACACGGAGCCGGCGATGTAGTCGCGCGAGTCTTCCCGGCGGTTTGCTTTTCCGAACAGGGCCGGCTTGTCGTTCAGTATCACGGTAGTCCAAATGTGGTAATAAGATGCGTACCTGACCCGGCTGGGCGGCATTTTTTCGTTGTTTGAGCCGTAGGGCGGGTCGAAATAGGCAAAGTCGTATTCGTGTTGCCTCACGGTGTTGAAAATATCGTCCCGGATGACGGTGTTTTTGCTGTGTATGTCGAACAAGTGGGGCAGTTTCAGTGTCAGGTCGTTGTACGAGCGGGCGGACCAGCGGGACAGATAGGCCACATAATGTCCCAGCGTGCTGTCGACCGCATCCAGCGCAAGTATCAGGCTGGTCAGCACGACGCATTTGTCCTCCCAATCTAAGTTCAGCCGGTCTATTTCGTCGCGGATGGCGTCTAATTTCCGGGTGTTTTTGCGTTGGAAGGGCCGCTTGCGGTTGGCTTCGTCTGCGCCGTAGTGTTCCGTGAACCAGCCATCGTATCCTTCCAGATGATTCAGGTGGTTGAGAATGTCCGGATAATCGTTTTTGTTTTTGTGCGGTTTCAGGTAGCAGGTGGCGAACACTTCCGACCAGACGGACACATCGTTTGCGGTTGTGTCGTAGCCCGCTTGGGCAAAGGCCTGCGCAACCCGCGTGGTGCCGCTGAAACCGTCCAGCACGGTTTTGACATCGCGGAGGTCGGACAGGGTAGCCAGAATGTATGGAATGATTTTCAGTTTGGAGCCGGCGTATTTGATGCCTTCCGTTGTGATACGGTTTGCGTACGTATTTCCCACAATATCCGGATGGCTCTCGTTCATGGTCTCGATCGTTTCGTTTGCCGGTGCCTATTCGGCCTTGTCCTCCTCCACCACCAGATTATCAATGATAAATTCCTGTCGTTCGGCCGTGTTTTTTCCCATATAGAAAGCGAGCAGGTCGGCCACCGCGTCTTCCTTGTTTAGCCGCACCTGATCCAGCCGGATGTCCTTGCCGATGAAATGTTTGAACTCTTCCGGCGAGATTTCGCCCAGTCCTTTGAAGCGCGTGATTTCCGGGTTCGGCCCCAGTCGGTCGATGGCCGACAAGCGTTCTTCCTCGGTGTAGCAATAGGCCGTTTCCTTTTTGTTGCGCACGCGGAACAGGGGCGTTTGCAGGATGTACACATGCCCTTTTTTTACCAAGTTCGGGAAAAATTGCAGGAAGAAGGTGATGAGCAGCAGGCGGATGTGCATGCCGTCCACGTCGGCATCGGTAGCGACAATCACTTTGTTGTAGCGCAAGCCGTCCAGTCCGTCTTCTATGTTCAGTGCGGCTTGCAGCAAGTTGAATTCCTCGTTTTCGTACACGATTTTTTTGCTCAGTCCGTAGCTGTTCAGCGGTTTGCCGCGCAGGCTGAACACGGCCTGTGTGTTCACATCGCGGCTTTTGGTGATGGAGCCGCTGGCCGAGTCGCCCTCTGTGATGAAGATGGACGATGCTTCCGTGTCTCCTTTGGCGTCGTTGTAGTGGATGCGGCAGTCGCGCAGTTTGCGGTTATGCAGGCTCACTTTCTTGGCACGTTCGCGGGCCAGTTTGGTTACGCCGGCAATGGCTTTGCGCTCGCGTTCGGAGTCGGCAATCTTTTGCTGCATGATTTCCGCAACATCCAAATGGCGGTGCAGGTAGTTGTCCAGCTCTTTTTTGACAAAATCGTTGACGAACTTATTGACGGAAATGCTGTCTTCGGCAGGTGTCATGCCGCGCGAGCCCAATTTGGTTTTGGTCTGGCTTTCGAACACGGGCTCTTCCACGTTGATGGCGATGGCACCGACAACCCCGTTGCGAATATCGGCCAGGTCTTGGTTCTTGTTGAAAAACTCCTTGATTGTCCGCCCGATGGCTTCCCTGTAAGCTGCCTGATGCGTGCCGCCGTGCGTGGTGTGCTGTCCGTTCACGAAGGAGTAATACTCATCGTTGTTTTGGTTGGTGTGCGTCAGGGCTATTTCTATGTCGTCATCTTTCAGGTGGATAATCGGGTAGAGTGGTTCGGCCGTCATGTTCTCGGTCAGCAGGTCGAGCAGGCCGTTTTTCGACTGGAATTTCCGCTCGTTGTAGATAATGGTCAGTCCGGTGTTCAGATAGGTATAGTTCCGCAGCAGCGGTTCAATGAAGTCGTCGCGGAAGGTGTAGTTTACAAACAGCGTGTTGTCCGGCTCAAAGGAGATGCGTGTTCCGTCCGGCTCGTTGGCCGTGTTGTCTACGATGCCCGTGTCGGCAAACAGTTGTCCCCGGCGGAACTCGGCGCGGCGCGTTTTACCTTCGCGGAACGATTCCACGGAGAATTTCCACGACAAGGCGTTTACGGCTTTGGTGCCCACGCCGTTCAGGCCGACTGATTTTTTGAATACGGACGAATCGTACTTGGCTCCCGTGTTGAGTATGGAAACGGCTTCAATCATCTTGCCAAGCGGAATGCCGCGCCCGTAATCGCGAACGGTTGCCACGCCGTTTTGCACGGTTACGTGAATCGTCTTTCCGTAAGCCATGCGAAATTCGTCTATGGCGTTGTCTATTATCTCTTTGATGAGCACATATACGCCATCGTCGGAATGGTTGCCATCGCCTAACTTGCCGATGTACATACCCGGGCGCAGCCGGATATGATCCATGTCTTCCAAATGTACGATATTGTCGTCGCTATAAGTCACTTGCTGCTTTTTCAAATCTTCCATATACTTTTCGAGCTTACAAAAATGAATACAATCGCCACGTCTTGGCAAAATTTCCGGCAAAAGTAGCAAATAAAATTCAAACCGGCGTGTTTTTCGGAATCATAAAAAGCTCGCCATAAACAAAACCGCCTTTCCGAGCGTTCAGTGACGATTCCGGAGAGG
>CAYUYS010000107.1:0-6549 GCA_964449415.1 uncultured Paludibacteraceae bacterium
CGGGTAGCTGGGAAGTTACTCGTTGTTTTTTCTTTTTGCTTTTTTAGTAATCGTTTTTGCACTGAATGTCAAATGAAAACCTTACCTTTGCTTGCTCAAATTTGGCAAAGTATGGATGACTTAGGCAATTATATTTACTTGCTTCTTATATTGCTGGTTGGCCTGAAAGGGTTGTTTGGCCGGCGGAAAAAGGAATCGGCGGAAGAGCAGCGCCCGCACGTGTCTTCGGAACAAAGTTGGGAAGAGCGTATGCGCGATTTGAGCCGCGGGCTTTTGTCTGAAGATGAGTTGGTTGAACTGAAAGAAATGACGATTCCTGAAGGTCCGGATATTGACTCTTTTGATAATGAAACCGGTGCGGCTGTTTCTGATACAGCTCCGAAAGAGGATGTGCTGCAACCGACACAAGTACATGTTGCGCCAGCTGCCTTCTCGTCCGGGCCTTTGCCTGAAACGGAAGACTTGGCGGTAGAAGAGGATGAATTCCGGCGTATGTCGACGGTGGATGATGCGCGTCGTGCATTTGTGTACAGCGAGATATTCAACCGGAAATATTGAGGCAAATTGTTTTTGCCTGTCGAGTAAATTTTAGCAGGAGTTTCGCGTGTCGAAATTCTTGTTGTTTTTATGGTAGAGTGATCATACGAAATATAAATCTAATAATTTGAAAATTATGGCAGTAACTTATATGACCAAAGAAGGTTATAACAAATTGATGGATGAATTGAACGAGTTGGAAACCGTGCAGCGTCCGGCCATTTCGAAACAAATTGCCGAAGCGCGCGACAAGGGCGATCTGAGTGAGAATGCGGAATATGATGCCGCCAAGGAGGCTCAGGGCATGCTGGAAATGAAAATAGCCATGCTTAAGGATACGATAGCGTCGGTGCGACTGATAGACGAATCCAAAATCAGTACCGATGAAGTGCAGATATTGACCCGTGTGAAAATCAAGAATGTCAAGAACGGCCAGGTGATGTCGTATATGATTGTTTCCGAAAGCGAAGCCAATTTCAAGGAAGGCAAACTTTCCGTAACCACGCCCATTGCCAAAGGCCTGCTTGGCAAAAAGGTTGGCGACATAGCCGAGGTGTCTGTTCCGAGTGGAAAAATGCAGTTTGAGATTTTGGAAATATCGTTGTAGTAGTATTCAGGAAAAGAAGTTATGACCATTTTTAGTAAAATCATTGCCGGGCAGATTCCGTGCTACAAGGTAGCGGAGGATGAGCGTTTTTTTGCATTTTTAGACATTAATCCGATGACGGAAGGGCATACTTTGGTGGTGCCAAAGTTGCCGGAGCCGGAAGAGGATTATATTTTCAATCTGGATGACAAACTTCTGGCTGATATGATGGTGTTTGCCAAAAAAGTGGCCGTTGCCATGAAGCAGGTGACGGGCTGTAAACGTGTTGGTGTGGCGGTTTTGGGCATGGAAGTACCTCATGTGCATATCCATTTGGTGCCGTTGAACAAGGAGTCGGATATGGATTTTCGGAAGGAAAAACTGTCTTTGCCAAGCGACGAAATGGCGCGGATTGCTTCCGGCATAGCGGAAGCTGTAAAGTAGTTTTCAGTTGGTCCGTTCAATGGTGTAGTCCAGCAGGAGGAGCAGTGCTTTTTTGGCTTCGGATTCGGGAAAGAAATCAAGTGTTTGTCGTGCTTGGTTTCTTTGTTCGTGCATGACGGCGATACTTTGTTCGATGCCGTTGAAAAGCTGCACGAAATTTTTGATAACCGTCAGGTTGCCGGCAGAAAAATCCCGGCTTTTGATAATTTCCTCTATTTCTTCGCGGCGGCTTTCCGGAGCTGTCTGCAGTGCCTTGATAAGCGGCAAGGTTATTTTTCCGTCGCGTATGTCGTTCATGGTCGGTTTGCCAATATCACCGTCAGAGAAGTCAAAAATATCATCTTTTATTTGGAAACAGAGGCCCAAATGTTCGCCAAACTGTTTTAAAACCTTTAGTTGTGTTTCTGTGCCTTGCGCGGAAATGGCTCCTGCTTCTACGCACACGATAAACAGCTGTGCGGTTTTTTGCCGGATAATCCGAAAATAGTCTTGTTCGCTCAATATTCCGCATTGTACGCCCGACAGTTGCAGCAGTTCGCCGCCCGACAAAGATTTGCCGATTTTGGCTATGACAGAAATCAGTTTTAGGTCTTGGGTGTCTATGGCTGTTTCCAACGAATTGGATAAAATATAATCGCCTGCCAGTATGGCTATTTTGTTGTTCCACTGTGCGTTGACTGATGGTTTGCCGCGTCTTTCCATCGTGGTGTCCACCACATCGTCGTGTACGAGGCTTGCCGTGTGCAGCAATTCCAGAGAAACGGCACTCAGCAGTGTGTTTTTGGTTATTTTTCCGCAGATTTTGGCTGCCAGCAGAATGATTATCGGGCGCAACTGTTTACCTTTCTTCCGGTTCAGATAATGCAGAACGTCTTTCAACAACGGGTTGTCCGAATCGAATGTCTGCGTCAGCATTTGTTCGTATTGTCTGAATTCCTGAAGGATGGGTTTGGTTATGTCGTCTATTATTACCATGCGTTTTCTGAAATCAACGGCAAAGTTACTGCTTATTTTTGATTTATCTGTGCAGCGCTTGTGCCGACGGGTCGCTTTTTACAGTATTTTTGTTATCTCTTCCAGCGATTTGACGGTAAATGTTGCCCGTATGTCGGTGTTGCCTGTATTTGGTTGATACAAAATCTGGTCGATACCGCTGTTTTGTGCACCGGCAATGTCTGTTTCCGGATTGTCGCCTATCATGATGGCTTCGTGCGCCTGTATGTGGTTTTGTTTTAAGGCAAAATCGAAGAAACGTTTGTCCGGTTTCTGGAATCCGACATCTTCCGACAGAATGATATGGTCGAAAAAGCGGCCCAAGTGTGAATGGTTGATTTTGCGGTATTGTACTTCGCTGAATCCGTTGGAGAGCAGAGAAAGCCGGTATTTGGGTTGCAGATAGGCCAGCAATTCCTTTGCAAAAGGTATCAAATGCGGTTTGGTGGTGGTTGTCATCAAGAAGTCGTGGCCGATTGTTTCTGAAAATTCCTCGGAAGTTGCGGCGTGTACTTGCCGGAACGGATACAGGAAACGTTCTTTGTGCAAATATTCTTTGGTGATTTCGTTTCGGTTGTAATAATCCCACAGTTGTTTGTTGCGGAAGGTGTACAGGCTGAAAAAATGTTCGAACGAACTGAAATAGCGCTTTAATTCGTATTTGGCATACACGTCTTGCAGAGAGAGGTAGGCATTTGTCTTGAAATCCCACAGTGTATCGTCCAGATCGATAAAAACGCAGGTGTATTTTTTCATGCTTTTTTTTCGCTTTCTTTGCCGGCCACACAAATCACAATTTCTCCTTTGGGCGGATTTGCTGCATAGTAGGCCGTGAGTTCTGCCAATGTGCCGCGTTGTGTGTTTTCGTGTATTTTGCTGATTTCCCGCGAAACACTTGCCTTGCGTTCCGCGCCGAAGCATTCCGCGAATTGGGTTAAGGTCTTTACCAAACGGAAGGGCGACTCGTAAAAAACCAGGGTGCGTTTCTCTTCTGCCAGTTGGTTCAATCTGGTTTGGCGGCCTTTTTTTTGTGGCAGAAAACCTTCGAAGCAAAACCGATCGTTGGGCAGCCCGGATGTTACCAGGGCGGGCACGAAAGCGGTTGCGCCGGGCAGGCATTCCACATCGATGCCGGCTTCAACACAGGCCCGCACAAGCAGGAATCCGGGGTCGGAAATGGCCGGCGTGCCGGCATCGGAAATCAGCGCAATCGTCTGTCCGCCGCGAATCCGTTCCACTATGTGCCGGACGGTGTGATGTTCGTTGAATTTGTGGTGCGACTGCTGCGGACTCTTGATTTCGTAACGCTTCAGCAGGACGGCGCTGGTGCGTGTGTCTTCCGCCAAGATTAGATCAGCCTCCTTGAGTATGCGGACGGCCCGGAACGTCATATCTTCCAGGTTGCCGATGGGAGTCGGGACCACAAACAGCTTGGACATGGTGTTCAGAATTTTCTGCGGACGACCTGCATGAAACGTTCCGTGGCCGGATTCTCCGGATCCCACTTGAATTTTTTCTTCAAGTATTGTTCGGCCGATTCCAAATCCTTGCAAGCATTGATAACGGTAATGGTTTTGCTCATCAGCTCGCCGTTTCCGCCGAACAGTTCGCGCTGGAACAGGAAGTGGTCGCCTATGCTGATGGTTTGCTTGACATCGTCGACCTTTTGTTGCAGGGAATCGTTCCGCGTGATGACTTCGCGATGGAGGAAGCTTTTTTCCGGTTGTTCTTTCGGCTTTGCTGCCTTGGTTTCCGGCACGACGGTTTCTGTTGCTTGTCGTGTCTCTTCCCCGGCGGTTTTTTCGTCGTTTTCGGTTGGTGCAGGATGTTGGCTCTCTTCTGGTTCGGCAATAGCGGCTGTTTTTCCCGCTTCCGTTTCGGTTTTCTCCGTTACCGGAATTTCCGGATAGGTGCTTGCTGCTACAACTTGCCGTTTTTCGGGTTCGGCTTTCGCAACGGCCGGTGCTTCCGGCGGCGGCGGCATGTTTGCCGGTGTTTCTGCCGGTGCGGAAACAGGCATTGGCTTCTCCGCTCGGTTGTCCGGCACAATTGTTTTGGCGGACATTCCCGCTGGGGGTGTTTGTGCGGCCGTTTCAGTTTTTGAGAGCAACTGCAGGTTTTCCACAATCGTTGCCGCTTTTTGCCGGGCCAGTTGCAGCAACACGGCGGGCAGCACGTCCATTTCATCGAAGCCTTGCGTCAGTTGTGCCAGTTCCGAGATGTCTTTTTGCAGCAATTTGACAATGATTTCCTTATCCATAACGACCGATCGTTTTAATTTCTATTTGGCAACCCGTTCGAGCCATTTTACCATGCCGAACATGGCGCCCATGGATATGCAACAAACAATCAGGAATATGCTCCAGCATTGCCAGATGGGCATTTTGTTGTACATGAGCGGGCCAATCCACAACAGCATGTTTCCGACGGCCGTTGCGCCGAGCCACAAGCCCTGACACAAGCCTTGCAAATGCCTTGGCGCTACTTTCGAAACAAAAGAGAGCCCGAGCGGCGAGATAAACAGCTCTGCCACGGTCAGGAAGAAGTAGAGCACGATGAGAACCCACGGCCCGGCCTTCATGGATTCCTTTACGGCTTCTCCCAGTTCCTTAAATTCCGCTGCCGACGGATAGCCCACGATATTTGAATAGATGGCGAGGAACAGATAAGCCATTCCGGCTATGCCCATACCGTAAGCGATTTTGCGGGGGGTGGAAATGGCCTTGCCTTTGCGGGCCAGCGAGTTGAAAAGCAGCATTATGATGGGAGTGAGCACAATGACAAAGAATGGATTGACAGCCTGCCATATTTCCGGCGGAATAACCGACGTGTTGACAAAGTCGCGCGCAAACAGCGACAGGGACGTTCCGTTCTGATGGAAGGAGAACCAGAAGAAAATCACAATGCCCAATACGGCAAACAAAGCGTACATGCGTTGCTTGATTTCGGTTGCCATGGCCATTTTTTCTTCCGGCGTGTATTCCACCAGAGCCTGATTTTCCTTTTTTCCCGGCGTTGGGAAGATTTTCTTGGTGGCGATAAAGACGGCCAGCGAAGTCAGCATGGCTATGACCGACGCAATGAACGAATAATGGATGCCCGTGTTGAAAACATCCAGATATTGGCTGCAGAAAATGCCGATATCCGTTACCGGTACGGTGCTTGCCTTTCCGATCAGTTCCGTCAGGTTGGCCATCTTTTCGGCAGCCAGACTTCCGCCCGCATCCAGATAGGCGTGGCACAGGGCGGGCAGGTCAGCGTTGTAAATCATGTGGTTGGCGTGCAGCCACCAGTTTCTCAGCAAAGGCGCGACAAAAGGCGCAACGAGTCCGCCGATATTGATAAAAACATAAAATATCTGGAACCCCGAGTCGCGTTTGCTTTTGGCTATTGCCAGTGCTTCCGGCCCTTCTTTTGCGGCTTCCGCCTCGTAATTGTCGTACAGCTGCCCCACAATGGCTTGCAGATTTCCCTTGAAGAGGCCGTTGCCAAATGCGATGAGAAACAGGGCCACGCAGGTTAGCGGCAGCAGCCAGGTGATGTTGTCGGCGGTGGACAAAATGGGAATGGACAGAATCAGATAGCCGGCCGACATGATCATCAGCCCGTTTATGATGGTGCCCTTGTAGTTTTGCGTTTTGTCGGCTATAAAGCCGCCGGCAAGGCTCAGCACATAGATTCCGGCGTAGAAAAACGAGTAGATCAAACTTCCTTTTTCATCGCTTAGGCCGAATTTCGAACACAGGAACAGTGTCAGCACGGCATTCATGATATAGTATCCAAAACGTTCGCCCATGTTGGCGATGGCGGCCGGAATGAGGCCTTTGGGTTGGTCTTTGAACATAGATTTTTATGTTAAGTGGATTTTTTGGCGCACAAATTTAGAAAAAATGTACAGAATTATCGCTGTTTGTGGCCGGATTTTGTTTTTTTAGGTCTTTCAGGGTCTTTGTCCGGCAATTTCCGTCCGTGAGTTATGCCGATTGATG
>CAYUYS010000108.1:0-1597 GCA_964449415.1 uncultured Paludibacteraceae bacterium
CGGGCCTTCAGCAAAGTGTGTGTGTTGTCGGCAAGGGTGGTTGCGAAGAGGAAGATGTCGCCGCCATCGCCTATCCGCAGTTTTTTGCGCACGGTATCCGTTCCGGCAGGAAAGTTTCGCACAACGATATTGGCTCGTTGGACTGTGTTGCGCAAGTGCTTGATGTCGTTCTTCTGCCAACTGAACGGTGACTCTATTTGGAATATGCGCCCGCAGAAGTCGGCGTGCAAGGTGTCGGAGGTGTAGAGGTGTGTGTTCGGGTGCAGTTTTTCCAACCCGTATCTGACGGCGGTTGTCTTAAATGCGCCTGCTTTCAGAATGGCGCTGTCAGGCTCGTACAGGAAGTTGCGTATGGCGGCGGTATATGTCGGTTCGGCCTGTCGTTCTTCCGTCTTTGTGAAATGGAATGGTTGTGTGCCGCTGGCAGTCAGCCGCACGGCTGTGATGCCGGGTTCTGTGGCGGTGGGCTGTTCCGTTCCGGCAATGATGAAGAGCACTTCCTTGCATTCGTTGTCGGCGGAAACCACGTGTATGCCGGTTGTTCCGGGCAGTTGCCGGAGGGCGGCGTTGATGTCGAGCATGGGCGACAGCTTGACGAGGATGTGTCGGGCTTTTTTTTGCAGTGTGCCGATAATTTGTGTCATGTCCGGCTCGCAATCGGACAGCAGAACGGTCTTTTTCCCGGATTTGCTCCGTCTGGCAGGGTCTACGTATATCCAGTCTGCGGGTTGTGAAAGCTCGTTGACGGTCGGGATGCTGTCGGCAGAGATACAGCGAATTTGTTGCCTACCGAAAAGGCGGAAATTATGTTCCGCAATGCGGCGCAATTCGGGGTTGCGTTCGATATAGAGTGTTTCCGAAAAACGTTCCGACATAAACAGACAGTCGATGCCGAACCCGCCGGTCATGTCGATAAGCGATGTGCCGGACACAAGGCTGCTTTTGTAGCGTGCGGCCGCTTCGCCGGAACATTGTTCCATGGCCAGCGCGACCGGATATTCCGTTTCGGGGTTGGCGTACAGCATCGGCAATTTGCGGCGGGCTTTTTGGCGGCCTTCGATTTGCTGCAAGGCATACGGCATGTCGACAAGCGGAAATCGGCTTGCCTGCAAGGCCAACTGCCGGACATCGCCGCCGGCATGCTCGGTTATGAATTTGCGTGTGTTTTCGTCCATTGGACGGGTGCGCGTCACCACATTAACACCAGTCTGAAATCCATGGCTTCAGGCCGGTCGTCAACATAGAAGTCGGAAAAGGTCACATAGACATTCACGAACCCGATACCGAAATCATAGTCAACGGTTCGCGTCCAAATGATTTGCTCGTCGTTGTCATCGTATGCTTCGCAATGACGGACGTAGGGCAATTCCTGCTGGTAGGCGCTGTCGGTGCCCCGGTTGAATTCTATGTAACACTTGGTGAGTCCTTGGGCGTATATGAAATCGTCGAGTTCCGGCACGTCGAATGTAACATAATAGTACGGGTTGGTGCCATCCGCATAGGAAACAAGTTCCCAATCTTCGGAGGAAACGGACATGTTCACGATTGACCATTGGGTACTTTCTCCGGGGTCTCCTTTGTCTCCTTTTTCTCCTTG
>CAYUYS010000108.1:1697-6514 GCA_964449415.1 uncultured Paludibacteraceae bacterium
GTGAGCAGCGTTGCGGCTGCCAGAATGTAAAAATAACGGGATTTTGCTTTCATGTGTGTATTTGTATAAAGTCGGGGCGTTTTTAACAATTATTGTGCCAACAAGGAACGAAAAGCCATAAAATTCACTTTCTCTACAAAAAAGCTGTTTCGGTAGTACAGATTTATTGAATAAATGCTTATCTTTGCGCAGATGAAGTGACAGTATAGTCGCATTTTGGCAGTTGTGTCTCTGCCAACAAGTGTGCAATCTTATAATTTCAGGATATGGTATCTTTTTTTGATTTGGTTAAAAATCGCCGCAGCATACGCAAGTATCAGCCGCAGGCGGTCGAAGCGGCTAAGATCAAACGGATAACGGCAGCCGCATTGATGTCTCCTGCCGGCAAACGTTTGAATCCTTGGGAATTTGTCGTGGTGGAAGACCGTGACATATTGCGCCGCATGGCAGCGTGCCGCACGTATGGTTCACAACTGCTCGAAAACAGTCCGTTGGGCATAGTCGTATGTGCAGACAAGGAAAAGTCGGATACATGGCTGCTCGATTGCGCCATAGCCTCCATAATCATGCAGCTCGAAGCGGCCGATTTGGGGCTGGGGTCGTGTTGGGTGCAGGTGTATGGTCGTGAAAAGGACGAGCAGCAGACGGCCGAGGAATATGTCCGCTCGTTGCTGGATATTCCTGACCATTATGCCGTACTGAACATCATTTCCATCGGCTATAAGGATGAGGACAGGAAGCCCTACGACGAAGAAAAACTGAGCTATGAAAAAGTCCATTACGGGAAGTTTGGAAACAACAACAAGCTATGAAACTGAAATTAGGCATCACCGCAGGCGATACGAACGGCGTCGGGTATGAAGTGATTCTGAAAACACTGGCCGAACCTTATGTGCTCGAAATATGCACGCCGATTATTTACGGTTCGCTCAAGACGGCCAACATACACCGGAAAACACTGGAAGGAGTCAACCTGAATTTCCTGCAAATAAACAAGCCCAACGAAGCGATGGCGCAGCGGGTGAACATTATCAACTGCACAACCGACAACCAGCCGGTCGAATTTGGGAAACCTACGGTAGCGGCGGGGAAGGCAGCCTTCCAGGCCTTGCGGCGTGCCTGCTCCGACATGAAGGCCGGCGGCATAGATGTTTTGGTTACGGCACCGATCAACAAGGACACCATCCAGTCGGACGAGTTCCGGTTCAGCGGGCACACGGAGTATCTGGAATCCGAGTTCGGGAAGGGCAGCACATCGCTGATGATGCTGGTCAGTGAGGCCATGCGGGTGGCGCTGGTTACGAACCATACGCCCATGGCCGATGTGGCTGCCACGATTACGCAGGAAAGAATATTGCAGAAACTGCAGGTGTTCCATGCCGCGTTGCGGGATGATTTCAACATTATCCGACCGCGTATTGCCGTGCTGGCACTGAATCCGCACGCAGGCGACAACGGTCTGCTGGGGAAAGAGGAAGCGGAAATCATCGAACCGGCCATAGCCGCAGCCAACGAGCAGGGCATTGTGGCCGTAGGACCATACGCTGCCGATGGCTTTTTCGGAGCGGGGCAGTTCCGGCATTTTGACGGTGTATTGGCCATGTATCACGACCAGGGATTGATCCCGTTCAAAACCATCAACATGCACAACGGCGTAAATTACACGGCCGGCCTGGATATTATACGTACCTCGCCGGACCACGGCACGGGCTATGACATTGCAGGGAAAGGCATTGCCGGCGCACAGTCGTTCCGAGCTGCCCTGTATGCCGCAGTGGACATATACGCACGCCGCAGGCAGAACAAGGAATTACGGGCCAACCCCCTGCCCATCCAAGAAAAACAACTCAACAGCAACGAATAAAAACAAACGACTTTATGAGAAAAGGTGTAATCTGCTTTTTGGGAATGTGGGCTGCATTGCTTGCTTCCTGTGTCGACGGCGGGCGCGTGATGCCCAGCGTTACCGGTACGAGCTACGAACTGCTGGTGGTGATGGAAAACAACTATTGGAACGGCGCGGAAGGTGACTCCATACGTGCCTATATGGCAGCCGACATGGGCCAAATGCCGCAAGTGGAACCCTTGTTTACCATCTCGCACGTGAACAAGGCCGCATTCTCCAATATCCTGAAGCCCGTGCGCAACATCATCTTGGTAGACATAGACTCGACCCGCTACACGCAGCCCAAGGTCACGTATATGAAGAACACTTGGGCCAGACCACAGGCCGTTGTGCGCATCACCGCCCCGGGAGGCGACGCATTCCGCGAGGCACTCGGGCTGTACGGAAAGAACATGGCAAAGTACTTCGTGCAGAGCGAGATCGAGCGACAAGTGGCCTTCTACAAAGGCTACACGAACCACACCGCCCAAAAGAAGCTGTTGGAGATGTTCGGCGTACAGATGAACATACCCAACGACGTGGCCCGCATGACAACAGCCCCGAATTTCTTCTGGATTACCGACGACCGCACCTCCGTTAGGCGCGACATAGTCGTGTATTCCTACCCGTATACCGACCCGAACACCTTCACCCGGGAGTTCCTCCTGGCCAAGCGCGACACGATTATGAAATACCACGTGCCGGGCGGCCTCGAGGGGTCTTACATGGGCACGGAATACAACCACATCCCGCCGGTGTTCAATGCAATCAGCGTGAATGGCAACTACTGCGCAGAGATACGCGGCCTGTGGAAAATGATGAACGGAAGCGCCATGGGCGGGCCCTTCATAAGCCACACCCGACTGGACGAGATCAACCAGCGGGTAATCACAATGGAGGTGTTTGTGTACGCGCCGGGCGAGAAGAAACGCAACCCGCTCCGCCAACTGGAAGCAGTGCTTTATTCGGCCAAACTGCCCCAAGAGATCAACGCACTGCCGGAAGTCTCCGTCAAAGCCGCCGCCGCAGACAGCCTGAACCCAACGCAACCCCAACCATGAACAACGGCATCGTACTGTTAGGCGCCGGAAACCTGGCCACCAACCTGGGCTACGCCTTCGTGCAGAACGGCCTGCCGCTGCGGGCGGTGTACAGCCGGACGGAAGCCGCCGCTTCGCTGCTGGGCAGCCGGCTCAACGTGCCGGCAACATCCCGGCCGGAAGAGCTCCCCCAGGACGCCGGCTGGTACGTCTATGCCGTCACAGACGATGCGCTCGAAGGACTGGCCGCGCACCTGCACGCCCCCGAGGCCATGCACGTGCACACGGCCGGAAGCGTCCCCCTGCAGGTGTTCGGCAACAAACCCCGCTGCGGCGTGCTCTACCCCCTGCAAACATTCTCCAAAAACCGACGCATCCCATTTCACAACATACCCCTGTTCGTGGAAGGAAATACGCCGGAGGCCACACAAAGCCTCACGGCACTGGCCGAAGAACTGTCCACACGGGTGTACCGCGCCGATTCCGCGCAGCGCGCCCGGCTGCACGTGGCGGCCGTGTTTGCCTGCAACTTCGTGAACCGCCTCTACGCCATAGCCGATGAGCTGGTGCAGCGGGCGGAACTGCCCTTTGAGGTGCTCCTCCCACTGCTGGACGAAACAGCCGCCAAAGTGCACACCATGCCCCCGCGGCAGGCACAGACCGGACCCGCCGCCCGGGGCGACCGCACCGTGCTGGAACGGCACGAAGCCCTGCTGGAGGAGGAAAACTCGCGCTTCCTATACCAAGTATTGAGCGAGAGCATCCATCGCGCAACAATCAACCCATAACCATAACCAAAACGTTTACTATTATGCTGAACAAAACACTGGAAGGGGCTCTGAACGCCCAAATCAACGCCGAAATGTGGTCGGCTTACCTGTACCTGTCCATGGCGGCCCACTGCCACGCCAACGGCAACCCCGGCATGGCCAACTGGTTCACCGTGCAGTTCAAAGAGGAACAAGACCACGCCACCATCCTGTTCAACTACGTAGTGGCCCGCGGAGGCCGCGTAACGCTCGCGCCCATAGAGGCCGTAGCGAGCGAATGGGAATCGCCGCTGGCCGTGTTCGAACACACCCTGGCGCACGAACAGCAAGTGACCGAACGCATCAACAACTTGTACGACCTCGCAACGACCGAGAAAGATTACGCCACCCAAAGCATGCTCAAGTGGTTCATCGACGAGCAGGTGGAGGAAGAGGAGACCGCACGCGGAATTATAGACAAGCTGCGCATGATCAAAGACAACGGCTACGGCCTCTACATGCTTGACAAAGAGCTCTCTGCGCGCACCTACACGCAGGCCGCCCCCCTGTCCGAAAGCGCCGATTAGCCCGCCCCGCCCCCACACACACCGCCCGCCCGAACCCGCTTCGGGCGGTTTTTTTATGCCAACGACCTCGCCTAACCCGTCCCGCTCCTTCCTCCGCATTTTTTCTAGCCCAACTGCCACACGCTTTCCGACCGCTCCGAAGGGGTTTTTCCGGTTCAACTGCTGCATCCGTTCCGATCGCCCCGACGTATATATATAATATTGTATAAGGAAACGAAGATACCCCCTACGCTGCACCCATTATACCCCCTTCACCGCACCCCTTCCGCCCCCTGCGTCGGAGTGGGGAGAATATTTTCGGAGAAACGATTGTGAAGATTTCGGAGAAACGAAGATACCCCCTACGCCGCACCCCTTCCGCCCGCTGCGTCGGAGTAGGGAGGATATTTTCGGGGAAATGATTGTGAAGATTTCAGGGAAATGAAGATACCGTTTTCGGAGAAATGGTTGTAACAGTTTCGGGGAAACGATTATTTCCAATCCCCCGCACCGACCGCAACCTCTCCGACGCACCGACCACAATCGCCCCTCCGCACCGTCCGTAATCGCTCCGAAG
>CAYUYS010000109.1:0-6487 GCA_964449415.1 uncultured Paludibacteraceae bacterium
TTTACCCGCTTTTCACGCAGGTATTTCTCGTAGCGGTCTTGGTCTGGGGCGGATAGTTGCCGGATGGTTTCGTTGGTGAACACAATCGTGGCCGAATCGTCGGCAAAACGGGCCCGGATGAAGTAGGGGGGCAGCAGGTCGATGAGTTCTTCTATGGGTACGGAGTCGTTCCGGCAGGCTTCCGCATCAATGAAGTCGAGCGGCTCGAAGTCGGGCAGATGCAGGGGCAGTTTGTTCCAGGCCGTGTCGTACAGCGAAATAATGGAGCTGCAAACCGGCGCGCACGCGGTTTCTATAACGCCGACGCGGCAGGCGGCCTCTTCCGATGGCGGCGAAACGAGCAGCAGTTCCATTTCGGTGCCTTTGGCAAGCGAGCAGCGGATATAGCCGCGCTGCACATCCACTTCCGACAGGTGGCTCCACGCGCCGAACTCGTTTCGTATGCTGTCGGCCATGCCGGCCTTGGTATATTCCAGCAATTCCATGCGTTGCTGCCCGTCCAGCACGGGGCACAGCACGAAGGGCATTTCCCGGAACAGTTTTTCTATGGTTACGCTCGTGGCAAAGCCTCCACAAAGCACGACGGCCATCAGGGCCAGGCATTTCTGTTTCATTTTTCCTTATCCTCCTTGTTTTTGGTTGCTTTTTTGTCTTTTTTCTCCTTCTTGTCCTTTTTCTGGAACAGTCTTGTCAGTGCGTCGCGGTATCCGCGAAACAGTTCGCCCACTGTGTTGAAGTCTTCTTGGTAAACTAAGCCCAGTCCCTGCTGTGTCTGTGCGGTTTTCAGCGAATATTTGTCCACGGTGTGCGTGTAGGCCTTGGCGCGCAGGTTGCCGGACGAGTTCAGCAGGTATTCCACATCCATGTCGCCTATAAACTTGGTGCTCGACACATCGTCGTCGCGGTAGCCGAACTTGCCGTTCACCACCAGGCGGTTGTTGGGCTGGTAGAGGAACTCCGTTTCGTATTCCTGGGAGGCATCCTCGCCTTCGCCGCTGGAGCGGACGTTGATACCGAACGAAAAGTCTTGCGTCAGCTTGGAAATCCAGCTGTTTATCTGGTTTGTCACCGTGTAGCTAAGCAGTGAATAGGCTTCGCCGGTGCCTACTGCCGCCGTGTTGGATTGCAGGTATTCCGGCGTGTAGAACTTGCCGAACACTAATAGGTAGATAATTTGGCGGTTCATCATTTCGTCGGTATTGATAATGTTCTGCACCTGCTGCTTGATGCCTTCGTCGCTGTTTGGCAAGTCGATGTCAAAACTTATCTTGGGGCTCAGCAGGTTGCCCGACAAATCCAGCATGCAGTTTACCGGCACGCTCGTGCGGCTTGTAGATTGCAGCAGGGTTTCGTCCATCAGGTCTTTTAGCGAAGCCGTCAGGGAATAGATGCCCTGTATGTCCACTTGGGCGTTGTACGGATCGCCGGTCCAGGTGAGGCTGCTGCCGGTGCCTAATTTAAATTCCCGGCGGAACATGTCCTGCAAGGTAAACAGATACGACCCGGACAGA
The DNA here is from genome assembly GCA_964449415.1 of uncultured Paludibacteraceae bacterium. Lineage (GTDB taxonomy): Bacteria > Bacteroidota > Bacteroidia > Bacteroidales > Paludibacteraceae > CALUNA01. The sequence goes on from CAYUYS010000109.1 coordinate 1,512, forward strand.
ATTGTGTATGTGCCCAGCAGGTTCATGTTCTGCTGTGTGTCGTATTCCAAGCGCATGTTGCCATCGCCGCGGGCGGTAATCATGTCGCCGCCACCGCGGTGGTCTATCAGCAGCTGTATGCTCGCTTCCGGCGTTACGTCTACCTGAAGGACTAATTTCAGCACGTGGTTGGGCGATGTGCCGGCTTTCCGGCGGGTTTCGTCCGGCGCGGGTGCTTTCGGGTTCACAAAGGTTATGAACGAATTGTCGGCCGCCACCGCCGTGGAGCCAAAGGACAGGTAGAACTTGGTGTTTTCGTTGGTCCGTGCATTCACGTGGATACGCGTTTCTTTCTGGTCGCCGGAAATGGAGACATTGCCGGTGGCATATACTTTCCCGAAGAAGAAATCGTTTTGCGATAGGGTGGTGTTCATGCCGATAATGTTGTTGCAACTGACCCGCAGGTTGTAGCGCAGGTCTTGAAACTGGCCGTTGTGTCCGATGTGCCCGTCCAGCATCCCGGCGTTTCCTTCCGTATCGGTCAGGCGCATGTCCCTTATGACTATGGACTCCGGCGTCATTAAGATGGAGTCGGAAAAAGTGTAGCGTGTGCCGAGCATGTCCAGACCCAGGGAGCCGTTCTGCACCCAAGTCTGCGCCTCCATCCAGGTCTTTCTCTGCGAGGGTTTGCCGAAGATATGCAGATTGCCGTAGCCCGTTCCCGACACATCCTGCACCACCGCATCCAACCATTTGTTCAGGAAGCTCAGATCCAGTCCGTTCGCCCGGAATTTCAAGTCTAAGGAATCCTGTTTCGAGGAAAACAATCCGTTCACGAGGGCAATCGTGTCCTTGTTCATTTCGCAGATGCCATCTATCAGCATGCTTTTGCTTTCGCGGTCCCAGTTGGTCTGCGCGCGGACATTGCCCAGCGGAACGCCGTTCAGGGTGGCGTTACTTACCTCGGCCTGCGCGTCGAACAGGGGCTGCCGGAACAGGCTGTACAAAAAGCCGTCGCCGGACACGAGGCCATCGAGCGAGAGCGCTTTCGACAGGTTGGTGAACGACAGGAAATAGCCGAGCTGCAGGTCTTTCATGTGTATGCGTATGCTGTCGGCTTCCGAGCGGCCGGCCACGCCATCTATCCGGACAAACTGGTCGGTTTTCCCGAAATTAAAGTCATGGATACGAACCGTGCTGTCCGTGTAGAGTACAATGTCGCTTTTTCCCAGCTCCCAGATGGTGTCGGAAATGACAATCCGGGAAGGGTACAGGTGCAGGTGGGCCAGCTGGCCATCGGGTTGGCGGGCAATGGCCACATTGGTGTTGATGGTGCCGGAATTGACCACCGCATCGTCGTTGCTCCACTGCACACGGGAATAAACGGAATCGTTGCGAGCCACCGCCTGTGCGTAGCCCGTAATGCGGTTCGGCATCGTGCCCTTCTGCACGTAGGCAAGCAAATTCACCTGATTGTCGGCATTGTCGCAGTTCAGGGTAAACTCTTCCAATCGCGTTTTCCCCCACAGAATGACCGGCAGGCCTACCCGCAGATTGAAGAAGTTCTGCGGCTCGTGGATGCGTCCTTTTATCGTGGAGATTTCCGGGAGGTGCACGGGCAGTTCCAGTATGTGCGTTATCTTGTCCGTCTGTCGCAGATAGACATCAAACTCGAGGACATTGTCCGATGCCGCCGCCAGCAGGTCGGTGCGTCGCTGCTCGGAAACGAGGGTGGGCAGGTATTCCACAACAAACTTCTGAACGGTTGTGAGCAGGGTGTTGTAGCGAAAACTTCCGGTAATGATGGCGTTCAGGTAGTCGGACTGCAGCGAGAGGCTGTTGGTCTGTTCCGATGTTTTTGCATTGACCGATATTTTGTCTATGTCCAGCACTTCGTCTTTGTTGCGGAACTGCAAATCGTTCATCACCACATAACCGTTGATGTCGTCGAGCGACTTGCCCACCACATTTATCGTGGCCTTGGCAGCCAGATTGGAGCCGGCGTATTTCTCCGTCAAATGCAGGGCGTGCAGGTTCAGCGAATCCAGCGCAATCTCCACATTGACCACGGGCAAGGTCTGCGTGAGGTCGAACAACCCATCCACGCGGCAGGTGAGGTTCTCATCCATCACGGCCAAGTGCCCGTTAAAGCCCCTGACGTTGTAGTCGCCGCGTATCTCAATGTCGCGGTAATCGTATTGTTTGAATACGAGCGATTCGATGTGCGCATCCACCTCGCCGTTGAGCGACGCGGTCGGCGTTTGGCCGGCGGACATGTTCAGGCTGAAGGTTATGTTGTCCAAGTCGGCATTGCCCAGCAGCTGCCCGATGCGGAAGTTGCGCGAGCGCATACCGCCACTCGCCGTGACGTAGCGAAACTTGTCCGAGCTCTTGAGCAGCACATCCGTGGCAATCACGCCCAAGTCCGTCTGAACCATACCGTAGGCCACCATCTCGCTCAGGAAGCCGGTCAGGCTGCCGGAATAGCGGATCTTTCCGAGCCGCTGCAGCTGTTCGGGCAAGACACAAGGCGCATCGCGCATGTCTGCTATGAAGTCCTGAACGCTGCTCCGGCTCAACCACAGGTCGGATATTTGCGCAAAGATAAAGGCATCCCACAAGGAGGGCAGGCCGTCGATGCTTGCGCTGCCCGTGAGCAGGGGTTGCTCGTTGTAGCGCACGTCCAAGTTATCCAACTTCAGGCTCGAGAGGCTGCCGCGCAGGTGGCCCGACACGTCGGCCACGCCGCTGATGCGCCGAAAGGCGGGCACAAACGGACCAATATCCGACAGGGCGATACGCGCCCGCTCCAAAGGCAACTCCAGCTGCACATTGCTCCACAGATTGGCGAAGGCCGCCTCTATGCTGTCGTAGGTCAGGGCGATGCGCTCTATCTGCACAGCCGAGTGCGGCAACTGCAGGTTCAGGCCGGAAACGGTCGCACTGCGCGCACCGGCCGCGATGCGCGTCTGCAAGTCGGACAGGACGAAGCCGGAACGCTCGCGGAAGGCCAAAGAACGCACCGATGCCCGCAAGGAATCGGCCGACAAATGATCGAGCTTCAGGCGGGCGTTCAGGTCGCGCACGGCAATATTGCCCGCAGAAAAAACGTCGGCATACTGCGCCGGCGCACCGGCCTTGGTGAAGCGGAAGGCAGCCGATTTCAAGACAATGTCCCGGACGACAACCGGCTTGTCGAGACCCTTCTTGTCCGGCCGACGCTTGTCCGAGAGCAGAAAGGCAAAGTTGGCCGTGCCGGATGCGTCGACTGACAGGTGGGCCTGCAGGCCATCCAAGAGGCATTCCCTAACCACTACCTGCCCGCGCAAGAGCCGGAACAGCCGGAAGTCGACCCGCGCATCGCGGATGTACAGCAGCGTGTCCCGCTGCAGGTCTTCCACGTACACATCCTGCAACTGCAGGCGGTTGAACAGGCGGTAATCGACCGAACCTACGCTTACACGGGTGCGCAGGCTGTCGGACAAGGAGGCGGCAAAGCTTTGTATCACAGCGTGCCGAACCCTGTTGGTTTTCAGCAGGGCAACCAGTAACATCACCACCAAAAACAGGCTGAGTAATACGACCGACGATATTTTCAGGAATTTTTTTATACTTTTGGGGCCTTGATTGGAACGCGACAAAAGTAATGCTTTTTTCGGAGAATCTGAACAAGCACTAGAACAATTCCGGTCGCTTTAACAAAGCATGTATTCTACTCGTTATTAGCCATGTCATCAACCAAACCCGTTGTTATCTTAGGAATAGAATCGTCGTGCGACGATACCTCGGCCGCCGTCATCCGCGACGGCGTTTTGTGTGCCAACGTCATAGCCGGTCAGGCGGTGCACGAGGCCTACGGCGGTGTGGTGCCCGAACTGGCCTCGCGGGCACATCAGCAAAACATTGTGCCGGTGGTGCACGAAGCCCTGAAGCGGGCCGGCATTGCGCGCAGCGAACTCAGCGCCATAGCTTTTACGCGCGGGCCGGGGCTGCTGGGCTCTCTATTAGTGGGCAGTTCCTTCGCCAAAGGCCTGGCGCAGGCACTGGAGATACCGATTATCGACGTCAACCACCTGCACGCCCACGTGCTGGCGCACTTCATCTCGGAAGGCAAACCCGATGAGCGCCGGCCGGAGTTCCCCTTCCTGTGCCTGCTGGTCTCCGGAGGCAACTCGCAGCTTATCCTGGTGCGCTCGTACAACCAAATGCAGATGGTGGGGCAAACCATAGACGATGCCGCCGGCGAGGCTTTTGACAAGTGTGCCAAAACGCTCGGGTTGCCCTATCCCGGCGGCCCGCACATAGACCGCCTGGCCCGTCAGGGCAACCCGACGCGCTTCTCCTTCAACAAACCCCACCTGCCGGGCTACGACTACAGCTTCAGCGGACTGAAGACCTCCTTCCTCTACTTCCTGCGCGACCGATTGGCCGAAAACCCCCATTTCATCGAAGAAAACACGCCCGACCTCTGTGCTTCGCTGCAGGCCACCGTGGTGGACATACTCATGAGCAAGCTGCGCAAGGCGGCGCACGACCTGCACATACGCCACGTGGCGGTGGCGGGGGGCGTGTCGGCCAACAGCGGTCTGAGGCAGGCCTTCGTAGACTACGGCAAGGCACACGGGCGCGAGGTGTACATCCCCCCCTTTGCCTTCACCACCGACAACGCCGCCATGGTGGCCATAGCAGGCTACTACAAGTACCTCGACGGCCTCTTTTGCCCCATCGACGCCGTCCCCTTTGCCCGCACCACGCTTTAGGCACTCCCGCCCCAACTTCCCCGTCGGAACAATGACGACCCCTCCGAAGAAACGATTGTAATCGCTTCGGGGGAATGGTTGTTGTCCCTCCTCCGTGTGGACAACTGTCCCTCCTCCGTGTGGACGATAGTTCACCCTTCGTGTGGACGATAGTTCACCCTTCGTGTGGACGATAACCGCTCCGAAGGAACGACCACAAAGGGTGCGGGGGAACGGTTACAGTGCACTCCTCGTGTG
>CAYUYS010000110.1:0-6303 GCA_964449415.1 uncultured Paludibacteraceae bacterium
AATAATTCTCGATGCATACGCCGGGAGAAGGGCTTGTGTCAAAATGACTGCTTAAAACCTCTGCAAGACTTCGTCAATGAAGTTTTGCAGAGGTCTCCATTTACTGCACAACCAAAAAACACATCGAAAAACGATGTGTTTTTTCTGTGTCTAACTATTTTTTATACCTTTGCGCCGGCAAGGAGACCGGCCATGGAAAAACAGGACAAACGAAGGGTATGAAGCAGTTTAAGTTGCTCCGCTTGGCCGTAAACACGAAGGAAGAACAAGATGTAACCATATAATTTATGCCGATTATCGTCAATCTGGATGTCATGATGGCCAGTCGCAAAATCTCGCTGAACGAGCTGTCGGAGCGGGTGGGCATTACGCCGGCCAATTTGTCCGTGCTGAAAACAGGCAAAGCCAAAGCCATACGTTTCAGCACACTGGAGGCCATTTGCGGCGCGCTCGACTGCCAGCCCGGCGATATTCTGGAATATGTCCACGAGAACACTTAAAAACCATAACACACTCTTTATTTATTTGATTATGAAACTGAAACACTATGTAGGGCTGCTGGCCCTTGCGCTGTTAGGCGTAAACGCTTCGGCGCAGAACAATGGTTTGACGCAATTCAAACTCGACAACGGTTTAACTGTTTACCTCTGGGAAGACCACAACCAAGCCGATGTAAGCGGATACGTGGTGGTGCGTGCCGGCTCTATCGACGAGCCGGAGGAATACACGGGACTGGCGCACTATCTGGAACATGTCCTGTTCAAAGGCACACAGGAAATCGGTGCTTTGGACTGGGAAAAGGAGAAACCTTTGTATGAGGAAATCATCAAGCTGTACGACGACTTGGCCGACGCAACCGATCCGGCTGCCCGCGAGGAACTGACCAAGAAAATCAACGAAGTGTCCAAGCAGGCGGCCCAATACGGTGCGACGGACGATTTTTCCAACTTGATTGAAGGCATGGGCGGCGAAGGCCTGAATGCAGGAACCAGCTACGACCAGACGGGATATTTTAATAACTTCCCGGCCTTCCAGATGGAAAAATGGCTGACCATCAATTCCGACCGTCTGATCAATCCGGTGTTCCGCGCTTTCCAGGCCGAGCTGGAGAACGTGTTTGAAGAATACAACATGTATCAGGATGTAAACTCGGAACACATCCGGAATTTCATTTTCTCGCATCTGTATGCGGGCCATCCTTACGAACGCGACATTATCGGCACGGCCGAACACCTGAAAAACCCGCGTTTGAGCAAACTGATTGAGTTTTACAACACTTGGTATGTGCCGGAAAACATGGCCTTGATACTGGTCGGCAATTTCGACACGGAAACCACCAAACCCCTGATAGAAAAAACCTTCGGCCGCCTGGAGAAAAAAAGCGTTCCTGCACGCCGGCAATGGCCGGAAACCGACTTTTCGAACAACCCGAAGTTTACGGCCAAATTAGGATATGTTCCGCAAATAGTATGGGGATTCAAAGGCGTGCCCAAAGGACACCCGGATGAGCTGGCACTCGAAATATGCGTCAGCTTGCTGTCCAACAGCATGAACACCGGCTTGCTTGACAAACTGACCATGGACGGCGATGTGCAGGTAGCTACTGCCGGATTGGATGCACGCCGCGACCAAGGACGCATTCTGGTGCTGTGCGTGCCCTATTTCGACGCCAACCTGCGTACATACGAATCGGACCGCGCCACCGAAAAGATCATCTTCCAAGAATTGGACAAATTGCGCAACGGCCAGATCGAAGACTGGCTGATACAGTCTGTGAAGGATGAATATGCACGCAGCTTTGACTTGATGCTGGAATCCTCCTCCGCCAAATCGCACCTGCTGTGGGAATCGTTCATCTACAACATCGACATGGACGAGATTCTGGGCTGGAAAGACAAAGTGATGGCCATGACCAAGGAAGACATCCAACGGATTGCCAAACAGTATTTCGCCGCCTCGCACATGACGCTGTCCATAGAGGAAGGCACACCCAAGAAGAACAAACTGAAAAAGCCGTCCATCGACCCGCTCGACCCGCCCAAAGGCGTTGAAACGGCCTACTCGAAAATGCTGAAGGAACTGCCGATGGGACAAGTGCAGGAAGTGTACAACAACTTTGACGATGTAACCAAAATCGAACTGTACGACCGCGTGAACCTGTTCTACACAAAGAACAACACCAACGACATTTTCTCCCTGACCCTGAAATACGGCGTCGGAACGGAAAAGATGCCGAAACTGGAATACGCCACCCAGCTAATGAACACGGCGGGCATAATGCCGGATGTGGATGCACAGACCTTCCGCCGCAAATTGGGCGAACTCGGTGCCAGCTGCAGCTACTCGGTGTCGGACGACTACTTCACCATCAGCATACTGGGCAAGGAAGAGAACCTGACAGAAATCTGCAAACTCATAACCCAACAGATATTGCTGCCCAAACTGGACGACAAGCAGCTGAACAGCGTGAAGGGTTATGAAATCTCCTCGCGCATGGTGGAACAGAAAGACAACGAAACGCAAGCCGATGCCCTGCTGGAATACGTCCTCTACAAGGACAAGTCGGAGTACATCGACCGCATGTCCCTCAAGGACATTATCGACGCATCGATCAGCACGCTGACCGGCGAGATTATCCGCGCCACCGAGTATGCCGTCAATATCCACTACGTCGGACAAAAGCCCGTAGACGAAGTGAAGGACATCCTGACGGGCAACCTGCCCATGAAAGAAGGGGTCAAGGCCAGCGACTCGCCGCTCTACAAGACCAAGGAAGTATACGACAAGCCCATGCTGTTCTTCCTGCCGAACGCCAAGATGCAACAGGCCAAAATATACTTCTATGTGGACGGCACTCCTTACGACATAGCCGGAGACGTAGACCGGATGGCATTCAACCAGTACTTCTCCGGGGGATTCAGCGGGTTGGTGATGAACGAAATACGCGAGAAACGCTCCATGGCCTATACGGCGTACGGCTACATGGCCAGACCGCCACTGACCGGCAAAAAGACTTACTTCCTGGGCTATGTCGGTACGCAACACGACAAGGTGGCCGATGCCGTGGATGTATTCATGGACTTGCTAACCAACATGCCGGACCATCCGGAGCGGATAGAAAACATACAAGCCTACCTGCGCCAATCCATGCTGACCGACAAGCCGAGCTTCCGCACCAAGAGCCAGGTGTTTGAGGCCTGGCAACGCTTGGGCTACACCGACGACCCTGCCCGCGTAAACAAGGCGAGCTTAGACGCGCTGACCTACGAACGCATCCAACAGTACTACAACGACTACATAAAGGGCAAACCGGTGTGCATCGTCATTATGGGAGACCCGAAGCTGATTGACATGAAATCCATCGCAGCCAAGTACGGCAAAGCAACCAAACTGAACAAAGGCAAGCTGTTCAGTGCCGAATAACAAAACGTCGCACCCGGAGGGGCAGGACACCGCAAGGCATCCTGCCCTTTTTGGTGTTCCGAAAAATAATTGTAGCTTTGCCGCCGAGTTGCCGCTGCGGCGGCGGCTCGTAAAACTAAACAGAACTTGTATGAAGAAACTTCACTTTGAAACCCTGCAGGTGCACGCCGGCTACACGCCGGACGCTACCAACGCGCGGCAAGTACCGATCTATCCGACAACGGCCTATACCTTCGATAGCGCGGAACACGGCGCGAACCTCTTTAACTTAGACTTCAAACCGGAACAATCGCCCTACATCTACAGCCGGCTGAACAACCCGACCAACACCGTGTTCGAGCAACGCATGGCGGCACTGGAAGGGGGAGTGGGTGCAGTGGCCGTGGCCTCCGGACACGCCGCACAGCTGATAACCCTGCTGAACCTGCTAAAGACGGGCGACAACTTAGTGACCTCCCCCTACCTGTACGGCGGGACGCACAACCAGTTCTTTGTGTCGTTCAAGGCACTGGGGATAGAGGCCCGCAAGGCAGCCTCCGACGCGGCAGAAGACATGGAGAAGCTGATTGATGAACACACCAAACTACTCTATACCGAAAACATCGGCAACCCCTTCTTCAACGTGCCGGACTTCGAAAAGCTGGCCGCACTGGCACGCAAATACGACATCCCGCTGGTGGTGGACAACACCTTTGGCTGCGGAGGCTACCTGTGCCGCCCCATAGAGCACGGGGCCAACATCGTGGTGGAGAGCGCCACGAAGTGGATAGGCGGACACGGCAGCGTTATGGGGGGCGTGATAATCGATGGCGGAAACTACAACTGGGGCAATGGCAAGTTCCCACAATACACCGAACCCTCAGAGGGCTACCACGGCCTCGTGTTCTGGGAGAAGTTCGGACAGGCGGCCTTCACCATGCGCTGCATAGCGGAAAACATGCGCGACTTCGGGCCGGCCCTGAGCCCATTCAACGCGTGGCTGATGCTGCAAGGGCTCGAGACCCTCTCCGTACGCATCCAAAAGATGTGCGACAACACCCTGACGCTGGCCCGATGGCTGCAACAACACCCCCGCATCGCCTCGGTCAACTACCTCGGACTGGAGAGCTGCCCGTACCACCCGCTGGCACGCAAGTACCTGCGCAACGGCTATGGCGGCACACTCACCTTCCGCATAAAAGGGGGACTGGCGGAAACGGTGCGCGTGGTGGAAAACCTCAAACTCATTAGCCACGTTACCAACGTGGGCGACGTACGCACCCTAATCACCCACCCGGCCAGCACCACACACCGGCAACTAACCGAACAAGCACAAGCCCAAGCAGGCATCTACCCGGATATGCTGCGACTGTCGGTGGGACTGGAACACCCGGACGACATACAATGGGATTTGGAACAAGCACTCAATCAATAACCATCATGGAACAGAAAAAACCGAACCAGCTCCACATAGAGCTCCCAAACGACGTAGCCGAAGGCACCTACTCCAACCTGGCCATCATTACGCACTCCTCGTCGGAGTTCATACTGGACTTTGTCCGCATTATGCCCGGAACGCCCAAAGCACATGTGAAGTCGCGCATCATCCTCACCCCCGAACACGCCAAACGCCTCCTGTTCGCCCTGCAAGACAACGTGGCGAAGTACGAAAAGCAGTTTGGCAAGGTGAACACGCCCGACGGCAGCCCCAACATTATCCCGCCCGTGCCCATGAGCTTCGGGGGAGGAGAGGCCTGAACCCGACGCGATGAACCGACTGCTCCTGACCCTACTGGCCGCCCTGACGCTCGCCACCGCCGGCGCCATAGAGCGGAAAAGCCCCCAAGAGGAGGGCATGGACCCGGTGCGCCTGGCGCGGGTGGACGACCTTATCCTATCCGCCATAGCCCGGCAGGAGATACCGGGAGCGGTGCTGGCAGTGGTGCGCAACAGCAGCCTCGTGTACCTGAAGGCATACGGCAGCAAGCAAGTGTACCCGACGGTCGAACCGATGACCGACAACACCATCTTCGACCTGGCCTCGTGCTCCAAGGCGGTGGGCACTACCCTGGCCCTTATGCACCTGCTCGAGCGGGGCGGCTACAGCCTCACCGACCGGGTGGACAAGTATCTCCCACACTTCCGGCCCTACACCGACCCCCACAGCGGCGAAGAAACCCCCATCCGGATAACGGACCTGCTTACGCACACCTCCGGCCTGCCGCCCTACGCCTCGCCCGCAGCCGTCATCCAAACCTGCGGCAAGGCCGACCCCGACTCCCTCATGAGCTATATATGCCGCGCCCCGCGGGCGTTCCGGCCCGGCACGGACTTCCTGTACAGCTGCCTGAACTTTATCACCCTGCAGCACATTCTGCAACGCATCACCGGCGAGCGCCTGTGCGACTACGCCCAAAAGCACGTATTCGACGCACTGGGCCTGACGCACACCACCTACCGCCCCCTCCACAGCGGCCGGCCCGACCTGCTCGCACTCATTGCACCCACCGAACGGATGCCCGACGGCACGATGCTCCGGGGCGAAGTGCACGACCCCCTGGCACGCCTCCTGAACGACGGGAACTCGGGCAACGCCGGCGTCTTCTCCAACGCCGAAGACCTCGCCACGCTGGCGGCGGCACTGCTCAACGGGGGCCAAATAGACGGCCGCCGGCTACTGAGCCCGCTCACTGTGGCGGCCATGACGCGCGTGCCCCAAGCAGTGAAGCACAGCGGACGCTCCCTGGGGTGGGACAACTACTCGGCGTACGCCTCGGGGCACGGGCAACTGCTCCACCCCACCCGCACCTTCGGACACACCGGATACACCGGCCCGTCGCTCGTGATAGACCCCGCTAACCGCGTGGCCATTATCCTGCTCGCACACCGGGTGCACCCTAC
>CAYUYS010000111.1:0-6231 GCA_964449415.1 uncultured Paludibacteraceae bacterium
GCAAAAAGAAAACCGCTTCCCGGGGGTTGTGGGAGGCGGCTCGGTGTGGTGTGCCGCAGCGAGTGCGGCGGGTGTGTCGGGGCGGTTTAGTTGCGCCGTGTGGGGCGGGAGCTGCGTTCGGGCCGGGGCCGGCGCTCGCGCGGTGCGGGCTCGGTGTAGCCTTCGGGTTTCTCCTTTATCACCTTGGCGGAGAGCTTGAACTTGCCGGTCTTTTCGTCTATCTCCAGTAGCTTCACATCCAGGGTGTCGCCTTCTTTGTAGTGGGTCTCTTCTATGGTGTCGAAGCGTTTCCAGTCTATCTCCGAGATGTGGAGCAGCCCTTCGCGGCCGGGGAGGAATTCGACGAACATGCCGTAGGGCATCAGTGACTTGACGGTGGCGCGGTACACCTCTCCCACTTCGGGCAGTGCGACGATGGTTTTGATTTTGGTTATGGCCAGGTCTATGCTTTCCTTGTTGGCTGCGGCCACTTCCACCCGGCCGATGTCGTCTATTTCGTCTATGGAGATGGTGGTGCCTGTTTCCGTCTGTATGCCTTGGATTATTTTTCCGCCCGGGCCTATCACGGCGCCTATCATCTCTTTGGGTATGGTCATTGTGACGATTCGGGGTGCGTGCGGCTTCAGGTCGGGTCGGGGTGCGGGCAGGGTTTCCTGTATTTTGTCCAGTATGTGCATGCGTCCTTCGTGGGCTTGTTGGAGGGCTTTTTCGAGGATTTCGTAGCTGAGTCCGTCCACTTTGATGTCCATTTGTGTGGCGGTGATGCCGTCGCGGGTGCCGGTTACTTTAAAGTCCATGTCGCCCAGATGGTCTTCGTCGCCCAGAATGTCGGAGAGGACGGCGTAGTTCCGGCCTTTGTTCTCCGATATGAGGCCCATGGCTATGCCCGATACGGGTTTTTTCATGGGCACGCCTGCGTCCATCAGTGCCAGTGTGCCGGCGCAGACGGTGGCCATGCTGGAGGAGCCGTTGGATTCCAGTATGTCGGACACCACGCGCACCACGTACGGGAAGTCGTCCGGTATCATGGTTTTGAGGGCGCGGCAGGCCAGGTTTCCGTGTCCTATCTCTCGCCGGCCCACGCCGCGTTGGGGTCGGGCTTCGCCGGTGGAGAAGGGGGGGAAGTTGTAGTGCAGCAGGAAGCGGTCCGTGCCTTGTATGAGGGCTTCGTCCACTATTTTCTCGTCGCGCCCCGTGCCCAGTGTGACGGTGCACAGCGATTGTGTTTCGCCGCGTGTGAAGACGGAGGAGCCGTGCGGGCCGGGCAGGTAGCCGGCTTCGGCCCAAATGGGGCGTATGTCCGTTGTTTTGCGGCCGTCTAAGCGTTTGCCTTCGTCCAGTATGCTGCGGCGCATGGCTTCTTTTTCCACGGCGTGGTAGTAGCGGTCTATCAGTGCGCCCTTTTCTTCCAGTTCTTCTTCGGTAAAGTTGGCTTTGTACTCTTCCTTCACTGCTTCGAAGCCGGCTGCCCGTGCGTGCTTGTCGGCGTTGCAGGCGGTGGCTAAGGCGTATACTTTGGCGTAGGTCTTGTCGTGCACGTCCTGCCGGAGGGCTTCGTCGTTCTCTTCGTGGCAGTACGTTCGCTTTTCCGTTTTGCCGGCGGCCGCCATGAGTTCCAGTTGCACGCGGCAGTGATCTTTTATGGCCTCGTGCGCCACCTTCATGGCGTTGAGCAGGTCAGCCTCCGACACTTCCTTCATTTCTCCTTCCACCATCATGATGTTGTCTTGTGTGGCGGCCACCATAATGTCCATGTCTGCCTGTTCGAGTGCGGCGAAGGTGGGGTTTACGACGTATTGTCCGTCGATGCGTGCCACGCGCACTTCCGATATAGGCCCGTGGAAGGGTATGTCGGATACGGCGATGGCGGCGGAGGCGGCCAGTCCGGCCAGTGCATCGGGCATGTCCTCACCGTCGGCCGAGTAGAGGGTGACGTTCACGAAGGTGTCGGCGTGGTAGTCGTCCGGGAAGAGCGGGCGCAGGGCGCGGTCCACTAATCGGGACACGAGGATTTCGTAGTCCGAAGCTCGTCCTTCGCGTCGGGTGAAGCCTCCGGGGAAGCGTCCGTGGGAGGCGAATTTTTCTTTATACTCTACCGTTAGCGGCATAAAGTCGGTGCCGGGCACGGCGTTTTGCGCGGAGCAGACCGTTGCGAGCAGCATGGTCTTTCCCATCGTCACCATTACGGCGCCGTCGGCCTGTTTGGCCAGCTTGCCTGTCTCCAAGGTAATGGTGCGTCCATCGCTCAGGGTGATGGTTTTGGTAATTACGTTCATACAAGTTATTCTTTTAGTCTCTGTAAATTTCGGGCGCAAATGTACGGAAAAATAATGAATTAGCCTTCACACCCCCAAAAGATAATTCGCCGCCCCGGCCGCAGGGCTTCCGCGCAAAGCCGATTTGCCGGTTAGGCAAAAATACCGTACTTTTGCCGCCGTGAAAAAGACCCGATTCCTTTTGTCCGTTTGCCTTTGGCTTGCCTGCTGTCCGCTCCGGGCGGAGGCAGGGCGCGTCCTTGCCACAGAGAACAACCTTGTGGTCAAGTTTGGCGGCATGTGGCTGAGCGACGAGTACCTGTCGGCCCTGCCCTACTCGGGCCGGGCGGTGCACCTGCAGAACGACTGGTGGCGTTACTTCACTGCCGAACGGACGGATTTCTCCCACACGGGCCGGCTGGAACTCACCGGCGCACAGCTCTACAATTCGGCCTACAGCAACCGCATCACGGCCTTTGGCGCAAACGGGTCGTGGGGGGCGTACTACAATTACCGCCCCGTGGGCGGACTGACCCTGCTGGGTGGCGTGCTGGCGGAGGTGGACGTGCTGGCCAAGTACATGGTCCGCTCGGTAAACAAGCCCTACTCCATGGACTTGGCCGCCAACCTGCTCCTGTCGGGCGGAGTGCGTTACGACATTGCGCGGCCCAACACGGCCTACCGCCTCCGCTACCTGATACGCACCCCGCTGGCCGGCTGCATGTTTGTGCCGGAAATGGGCGGAGCGTATTACGAGATGCTGTTCTCGCTGAAGAACACGATACACGGTTCCTTCTTCACGAACAAGGCCGGACTGCGGCACGAACTCACCTTCGACATGCGGTTCAAGACCACCACCTGGCGCTTGGGCGTAGAGCACGAATACTTGCAATACCACGCAAACAACCTCCGGTTCTGCCGCGAGCAGGTCAGCCTCGTGGTCGGGTGCATCTTCAACACCTGCGCCTTTGGGGGGCGGCGCCAACCGGATAACATACAAACAGTTTGGTGATGAAACGTAGGAGCAGACATATCCTGTGCGGATGCAGACCGTGGCTGTGGCTGTGGCCGCTGCTGCCGCTGGGCGGTTGCTTTGACGCCTCGGAGCAGCTGAAGCCCAACACGCCGCAAGGCAACTTTGAGGCTTTGTGGGAAATCATCGACACGCGCTACTGCTACTTGGACTACAAGGGCATAGACTGGGACGGGGTCAAGGCCGTGTACCAACCGCAGGTGAGCGCCATCCAAGCGAGCGACTACCGCGGCCTGTTCGACCTGTTCGCGCAAATGCTCGACACCCTGCAAGACGGGCACGTAAACCTCTACTCCGACTTCGACGTGTCGCGCTGCCGCGGCTGGTTTGAGGACTACCCGACCAACTACAGCTCGTCCATCCTGTACAGCGACCGCTACCTGGGGCAGGACTACAAGACGGCGGGCGGACTGTACTACGGCCGCATAGCCAACGACAGGGTCGGGTATATCCGCTACGAGTCGTTCTCGGACAGCTTCAGCACCACCAACATGGCCTACGCCCTGATGTATTGCGCCAGCTGCCCCGGCCTCATTTTAGACGTGCGCAGCAACGGCGGCGGCTCCTTAGAGTATGCGCGCAAGCTGGCCGCCACCTTTTTCGCCGAAACAACCACCGTGGGCTACATGCAGCACAAGACCGGGAACGGACACAACGACTTCTCCGAAATGATTCCCATAGAAATAGACACCGCCCTGATGCCGCACCGCTGGCTGCGGCCGGTGGTGGTGCTGTGCAACCGCCAATCGTACAGCGCGACCAACTTCTTCGTGAACGCCATGCGCTATGCGCCCTACGCCTACGTGGTCGGTGGCATCACGGGGGGCGGCGGCGGGATGCCACAATCGTACGAGCTGCCCAACGGCTGGCTGATACGCCTCTCCACCGTGCCGATGTACAACCGCGAGCAAGAGCACATAGAGGGCGGCATCGAGCCCGACTACGCCGTCGACATGACGCAGGCATCCATAGCCGAAGGCCGGGACGACATCATCGAGTTTGCCGTGCAACTGATCGAAACACTCACCCAACAGCCCGCCATGCGCTAACGGCCTACCATCCACCCCCAACGACAGACGCAATGGAGAAACTGAAGATAACCGAAATGCACCGCCTGAGCGCAGCAGCATTCAGGGCCGCCGAGAAAATACCCTTAGTGGTGGTGCTCGACAACGTGCGCAGCCTGCACAACATAGGTGCCGTGTTCCGCACCGCCGATGCCTTCCTGCTGCAAGGCATATACCTGTGCGGCATCAGCAGCACGCCCCCCAACGCCGAACTGCACAAAACCGCCTTGGGCGCGGAGTTCACCGTCAGCTGGAAATACACGGCCCGCACCCTCGATGCCGTGCGCGAACTCCAAGCCGCCGGCTACACCGTCCTGGCCGTAGAACAGGCCAAGGGCAGCACCCCGCTGGCCAAGCTGCAAGCCGACCCGAAGGCCAAATACGCCTTGGTCATGGGCAACGAGGTGAAAGGCGTGGCGCAGGAAGTGGTCGACGCGTGCGACAACTGCATCGAGATTCCGCAATACGGCACCAAGCACTCGCTCAACGTGAGCGTAACGGCGGGCATCGTTATGTACGAACTATCCGAACAATTACGCCAAAACACATGAACACCGACTGGAAAGACCAACTGGCAGCCCTGGCCGATGCGCACCCCGAACTGAACCGCGTGCCGGACCATCTGCCCGAACCCACACCCGACCGCGCACCCAAGCAGACCCTGCGCGTGGAGTTGGACAAGCGCAAAGGCAAAACCGCCACGCTGATTACCGAATACGACGCGCCCGACAGCGAGGTGAAGAAGCTGGCGCAGACGCTCAAAGTCAAATTAGCTATCGGCGGCTCCACCCGCGACGGCGAGATACTCCTGCAGGGCGACCTGCGCCGCAAAGCCGCCGCACTGCTCGAGGAGATGGGATTCAAGGTGAAACGCATTAACTTCTGACCGATATGAAACCTTTGCTTTACAGCCTCATCTGCCTGTGTTGCGCCTGCAAGCCCTCCGGCGCGACGCAAAGCGCAGCCGCACAACCGCAAGAGGCCGCACCCGCCGTCACCTTTTCGGCCGACTCGGCCTACCGCTTCGTGGCAGAGCAGGTAGCCTTCGGCTACCGCATACCCAACACGCCCGCACACCAAGCCTGCGCGGCCTACCTGTCCGCCAAGCTGCAGCAGTTCGGCGCCACCGTCAGCCTGCAGGAAGCCGACCTGACCGCCTACGACGGCACGGTGCTGCACGCCACCAACATAGTGGGCAGCTACCGCCCCGAACGGGCCGAGCGCATACTGCTCTGCGCCCACTGGGACACGCGCCCCTGGGCCGACCACGACCCCGACGAGGCCAACCACCACACACCCATAGACGGAGCCAACGACGGGGCCAGCGGCGTGGGCGTACTGCTCGAAGTGGCACGCCAATTAGCAGCACAACCGCCCGCCTGCGGCGTGGACATCGTGCTCTTCGATGCCGAAGACTACGGCACACCCGAGTTCCACACCGGGCCGCACAAAGCCGACACCTGGTGCCTCGGCGCACAACACTGGGCCAAAGAGGCCAAAAAGCAAGGCTACACCGCACGCTACGGCATACTGCTCGACATGGTGGGCGCACCCGAAGCCCTCTTCCCGCGCGAATACTACTCCGCCCGCTTCGCCGGAGGCGTACTCGACAAGGTGTGGCAAACGGCACGCACGCTCGGCTTCGGACACCTGTTCGTGGACACAAACAGCCACCCCGTCGTAGACGACCACTACTACGTGAACACCTTGGCCGGCATCCCCTGCATAGACATTGTGCACTACCACCCGCAGGGCCAAACCGGCTTCGGGCACTACTGGCACACGCTCAATGACAACATGGACAACATCAGCCGCCAAACCCTGCACGCCGTCGGCACAACGGTGCTGACCGTCGTGTACAACGAACCCTGAAACC
>CAYUYS010000112.1:0-6175 GCA_964449415.1 uncultured Paludibacteraceae bacterium
TAGGTGTAGGCGGCCGAGCGGAGGGCGTCTGCGGCCTGTGCTTGCGTTTGGTTGGTCGTAATGCCTGCGCTGCGCAGCCAGATCAGGGCGCGCTTGCTGGCGTTGATCTCCACCGGCAGGGTGATAAAGCTGAACAGGGTGGTGGTGCCGAAGAGGACGATGCCGGCCAGGAGCAGTTCGGGGAAGACGTGCAGCACCAGGATGCCGGCCAGAAGCACCCACTGCACCCAGCGGGAGGCGAAGCTCACCACCGGCACTAAGGCCGAGCGCATGGCAAGGGGTTTGTAGGCGTAGGCGTGCTGCACTGCGTGCCCGCATTCGTGCGCGGCTACCGCAGCGGCTGCCAGACTTGTGGAGCCAAAGACGCTGTCGCTCAGGTTGACGGTCTTAGTAGCGGGGTTGTAGTGGTCGGTGAGGTGTCCCGGCGTACTGGTTATTTTCACATCGGTGATGCCGCTGTCGCGCAGCATACGCTCGGCTATTTGCCGGCCCGTGTAGCCGGTGGGGATTTGTGCGTACTTTTGGAACTTGCGGTTCAGGCGGTTGGACACCACCCAGCTCAGCAGAGCAAATGCGATAAAGATAGCGTAGATAGACATACTGTTTCGTTTGAATGGTTATACTTGTGGTTTAGAATGACTGGCGCACGATGGTTTGGGCGCGGTCCGGCCCTACGGACACGATGACTATGGGCGTTTCGAGGTAGTTTTCTATGAACTTTAGGTAGTTGGAGAAGGCAGGGGGGAAGGAGGCTTCCGAGGTCATGCCGGTCATGTCGGTTTGCCAGCCCGGCAGTTCGTGGTAGATGGGTTCGGCGCCTTCGGTCAGGTCGAAGGGGAAGTCGGTGACCGTCCGTTCCCCTACCTTGTACGCCACGCATGCCTTGATGGTGGTGAAGGCGTCCAGTACGTCGCTCTTCATCATGATCAGTTTGTTCACTCCGTTAATCATTACGGCATATTTGAGGGCCACCAAGTCAATCCATCCGCATCGGCGGCGGCGGCCGGTTACGGAGCCGAACTCGTTGCCTATGCGGCACATCCGGTCGCCCGTGTCGTCGAACAGCTCCGTAGGAAACGGTCCGGCTCCTACGCGGGTGCAGTAGGCTTTGAAGATACCGAACACATTGCCGATGCGGCGGGGCGCTACGCCCAGTCCGGTGCATGCGCCGGCGCAGATGGTGTTGGACGAGGTAACGAAGGGGTACGAACCGAAGTCCACGTCGAGCATGGTGCCTTGTGCGCCTTCCGCCAGTATGCTTTGTCCGGCCTGCAGGCTTTGGTTGATCAGGTGTTCGCTGTCCACTATGCGGAACTTGCGGAGGTATTCTATGCCTGCGAGCCAGTCTTGTTCTGCGGCGGGTAGGTCGTAGTCAAAGTCGTAGTGTGCCAGCAGTTGTTTGTGTCGGTTGGTGGCTTGTTGGTATTTCGCTTCGAAGTTGTGCAGTATATCGCCCACGCGCAGGCCGTTCCGGCTTACCTTGTCGGTGTACGTGGGGCCTATTCCCCTGCCGGTGGTGCCTATCCGGTTGTTGCCTTTTGCCGATTCGTAGGCAGCGTCCAGAAAGCGGTGGGTGGGCAGTATCAGGTGGGCCTTTTTGGAGATATACAGCCGGTCGGTCAGTCGGTGTCCTGCCGCTTCGAGGGCTTCGGCTTCGGCCTTGAAGAGGGCCGGGTCCAGCACCACGCCGTTACCGATTATGTTTACTTTGTCGCCTTGGAATATGCCGGAGGGTATGGAGCGCAGCACAAACTTCCGCCCTTCGAACTCCAGTGTATGCCCGGCGTTGGGCCCGCCCTGAAAGCGGCATATCAGTTCATACTTCGGTGTAAGCACATCCACCACCTTGCCTTTGCCTTCGTCGCCCCACTGGAGGCCCAGCAATACATCTACCTTTTCCATGTTTGTTTTTGTTCAATAAAGATGCTTTCAAATCGAGTGTTCAGTTGCGTGTCGCGCCTTCGGGGCCTGTGTTTGGCAGGCCCTTTCGCCCGGCTGACATGCGCGGCCAAAGGTACGAAAAAATGTGTTATCCGAGTTGCGAAAAAAAACTTACAAATGATATTTAGTCCTACAGTGCCGCCCGGGCCGGCATCGGGTGGGCGGTGGGGCCGGGTTCGTTCCTTCGGACCCGGTGCTTTCTCCCCTTCCGGCAACCTGCCGCCGCTTGTTCCGACATTCCGGAGTTTTTTGTACATTTGCCGCCCAAACCGAGTGTAAGTGGGGGAGAAAAAGACATACCGCATGGCCCGGCAGATTTTCACCGAATATCTGAAAGCCACCAACGGGCGCAGAACGCCGGCGCGCTACGCCATCCTGGAGCGGGTGTGCGCCTACCGCTCCCATTTCGATGCGGAGACCCTGTTTAAAGACATGAGGCGCAGCCATCCCGTCAGCTTGGCCACAGTCTACAACACCTTAGAGGTGCTGCTCAAGTGCAAGTTGGTAGTGAGGCATCAGTTCGGCAACCAGCCTGCGCAATACGAGAAGGCCTGCAACGCCCGGGCCCACCAGCACCTGATTTGCACCGACTGCGGCAAGGTATACGAGTTCACGGATGCGCGCATCCACGAGGCCATCCTCGCTAAGGAGTTCCCCGACTTCCGGCCCGCACAGTATGCGCTCTATGTGTACGGCCGGTGTGAAACATGCCGGGGCGGGCAAGATGTTGAGTAGCGAAGTGTTAAGTGTTTTTGGGTTCTTGTCATTTTTTGTACCTTTGGGGCGTTTTTGCACGGCCGCGTCCGGCGGCAGTCAGATACAGACATTCCGAATCGTTATAGCAATCAATTCTGAATATGAAAAACTTTAAACTTTGGGACACCATTATCGGTTGGTTCGCATTTGTTGTGGCCGCGATTACGTATTTGCTTACCATAGAGCCTACGGCCAGTTTCTGGGACTGCGGCGAATTTATCAGTACGGCTTACAAGTTGGATGTAGGTCATCCGCCCGGGGCGCCGTTCTTTATGCTCACCGGGCGTTTCTTCTCGCTTTTTGCCTCCGATCCCACCCGGGTGGCCGCCATGGTAAACGCCATGTCTGCGCTGTGCAGTGCCTTCACCATTCTGTTCCTGTTCTGGACCATCACCCTGTTGGCCCGCAAGATGTTTGTTCATGCCCCGCGTACGGCCCACCGGGGACACACCACCCCGGAAATGGAAGCCTTTGAATACATTCCGGAACCGGACGGCCCGGAAGTCAGTTTGGGTACGGGCATCGGTATTCTGGGTGCCGGGCTGGTGGGTGCGTTGGCCTATACCTTTTCCGACACCTTCTGGTTCTCCGCCGTGGAAGGCGAGGTTTATGCTTACTCATCCTTGTTCACGGCGGTGGTGTTCTGGTTGATCCTGAAGTGGGATGCCGCCTCCGACAAAGCCGGCTCTGACCGCTGGCTTATCCTGATAGCCTACCTGATGGGCTTGTCCATTGGCGTGCACCTGCTCAACCTGCTGGCTATTCCGGCCATTGTGCTGGTCTACTATTTCAACAAGTTCAAACCCACGCTCTTGGGTTTCTGCATAGCCATGGTCAGTTCGGCAGCCATTCTGGGCGTGGTGCTTTACGGCCTGATTCCGGGCTTTGTGGAAGTTGCCTGCTGGTTCGAGCTCTTCTTTGTCAACACACTCGGTTGCTCGTACAACACAGGCGTGTTTGTCTACATCCTGATCGTGATTGCCTCGTTGGTTTGGGCCGTTCTGGAAACACACACCGGGCGCAGTTATTGGCGTATGGCCGTGTCGTTCACGCTGGCTGTTACGGCAGTGGGCATTCCGTTCTTCGGCGAAAGCGTCGTTATCGGGCTCATCGTTATTGCCGCCTTAGCGGGATTTTTCTACTGGAAAAGGAAGGTTGTCAGTTCGCGTTGGCTGAATACGGCCATACTGATGATTACCGTCATGCTGATAGGATATTCCTCGTACACCCTGATTGTGATCCGCTCGGCTGCGCAACCGCCTATGGACCAGAACTCGCCGGACAACGTGTTCGCACTGAAGTATTACCTGAACCGCGAGCAGTACGGCGACCGGCCCTTGCTCTTCGGCCCGACCTACAACGCTCCCGTCAAGCTGCGTGTGGAAGGCAATTTGTGCATACCTGTGGAGAAAATCGGTGCGGCACAGTACGCACCCAAACCGAAAACTTCGCCGGACGAGAAGGACGAATACATCGTAACGAGCTACAAGACAAACTACAAGATGGACGACCGGTTCAACATGTTCTTCCCACGCCTGTACAGCACACAGTCTGCCCACATTGAGGCCTATAAAGATTGGGCGGATATCAAGGGCAAGAAAGTGACTTACGAGTATTGCGGCCAGATGAAAAGCGAAATGAAACCGACGTTCATGGAAAACCTGCGGTTCTTTGTCCGCTATCAATGCAATTTCATGTATTGGCGCTACTTTATGTGGAACTTCAGCGGCCGCCAGAACGACATACAAAGCCACGGCGAAATAGACCACGGCAACTGGATTACCGGCATTCCGTTTATCGACAACGCCCGCTTGGGCAACCAAAGCACCATGCCGGACGAGCTGAAAAACAACAAAGGACACAACAAATACTACATGTTGCCGCTGCTGTTGGGTATTGTCGGCATTGTTTTCCAACTGACCAAAGGCGAGAAAGGCAAACAGAACTTCGTCATCACATTCCTGCTGTTCTTCCTGACCGGCCTGGCCATTGTCATTTACCTGAACCAGACGCCCTACCAGCCGCGCGAACGCGATTACGCCTATGCCGGGTCTTTCTATGCCTACTGCATCTGGATTGGTCTGGGTGTGCTGGGATTGCTCAAAATGGTGGAAAAATACATGCCCAAGCCGCTGGCGGCAGCCATACTCACCGTTGTGTGCCTGGGCGTTCCTGCATTGATGGCAGCGGAAAACTGGGATGACCACGACCGTAGCAACCGCTATGTGGCGCGCGATTTCGGCGGAAATTACCTGGCTTCCTGCGGCCCGAATGCCATTATCTTCTGCAACGGCGACAACGACACCTTCCCGCTCTGGTACAATCAGGAAGTGGAAGGCTACCGCACCGATGTGCGCTCCTGCAACCTGAGCTATCTGCAGACAGACTGGTATATCGGACAAATGAAACGCAACTATTACGAATCGGAAGGACTGCCCATTACGTGGCATGAATCCGAACTTATTTCCGGGAAAAACGATGTCGTATGGGTGGACGACCGGTTAAAACAACCCTTCGATTTGCAAACCGTATTCAACTTTGTCCGTTCCGACAAACCACAGACAAAAATGCACGGAGAATCCTATTTCCCAACCAGTCAGGTATACATCCCGATTGACAAGGAAAAAGTGCTGGACAGTCCGGTGTTTGCAAAATCCGTCATGACCGATTCGACACCTTCCACTTTGTTGGGAACCGACACCATGCGTTGCCGTTATGCCCCGGATGAAATAGCGCCGCAGATAGACATCAACCTGAAACGACGCGTAACCAAAAGCGAAATGATGGTCATGGAAATGCTGATGAACAACGAGTGGAAACGGCCCATTTATTTTGCAGTAACCGTCGGGAACGACTATTATCTCGGACTGGAAAAATACTTCGAACTTATGGGAATGGCTTACTTGGTTACACCCAAAGCCAGCCAAGACGGACAGCCGCGTATCAATACGGAAATCATGTACGACAACCTGATGCACAAGTTCCGTTACGGAAACGTATCGGCCGAGGGCATCTATTTAGATGAAAACGCGCTGCGCATGTGCCGGACACACCGGTTGATGTTTGCACAATTGATAGAAGAACTGATGCGGGAAGGTCAGAATGAAAAAGCGCTGGCTGCCTTGGATTATTGCATGGAAGTATTGCCCGGACGCAACATCCCGCACGACTACACAAGTGCCAATCTGGCCGCCGCTTATTACTATTTGGGCGAATTCGAAAAAGGCAACGAAATTATGGACTATGTGGCCAACAACTGTGTCCAATACATCAATTGGGGGCTTTCGCTTCAACCGACATTCCGCAAATCACTCAGCGGCCGCTTGAGTAATCAAATGGCCGTGTTCAATTATGTCATGCAAACGTGCCATGCATACGAACAGCATGACATTCTGGACAAATACCAAGCCGACTACGAAAAGTTTGCAGGCAGTCGGCCATAAGGTGATACAGCCTGCGGTCTATTACACATCCGGCC
>CAYUYS010000113.1:0-6156 GCA_964449415.1 uncultured Paludibacteraceae bacterium
GGATACGAAATTTAGTCTTTTTTGGAAGATTGTTTTTGCCCGATTGACAAAAATGTTGTACTTTGGTCCGACAAAACAAAATGATTTTATCACACATATCAATTTTTACCTATGGATACAACAGACATAAACAATAACTATTGCGTCATTATGGCGGGGGGAATCGGCAGCCGTTTCTGGCCGTTCAGCCGCAACAACCGCCCCAAACAGTTTCTCGATTTTTTAGGAACGGGACGTTCGCTGCTGCAAATAACGTTCGACCGTTTCAAACAGATTGTACCGACCGAACACATACTGATTGTCAGCAATGTAATGTACAAAGAACTTATTCTGAGCCAGCTGCCCGACATCACGGAAGGACAAATACTGCTGGAGCCGGCACGACGCAACACCGCACCGTGCATTGCATACGCCGTACATCGGATAAAGTCCCTGACGGACAAGGCCAATATCATAGTAACACCCTCAGACCATCTGATTCTGAACAACGACATTTTTGTTCGGAACATTCGTACCGGCATCGAATTTATTTCCAAACACAACGCATTGCTGACCTTGGGCATCAAGCCGACCCGGCCCGAAACAGCTTACGGTTATATTCAGATAGAAGACGGCAACACGGCCTTGCGCAAGGTGAAGACATTCACGGAGAAACCCAATGCCGAACTGGCAAAGGTGTTTGTGGAAAGCGGCGAATTTTTCTGGAATTCAGGCATGTTCCTTTGGAACCTGCAGGCCATAACAGAGGCTTTCGAAAAACAGCTTCCTGAAATGGAGGCCCGGTTCAACA
Organism: uncultured Paludibacteraceae bacterium; assembly: GCA_964449415.1. Taxonomy (GTDB): domain Bacteria; phylum Bacteroidota; class Bacteroidia; order Bacteroidales; family Paludibacteraceae; genus CALUNA01. The sequence goes on from CAYUYS010000113.1 coordinate 791, forward strand.
GCGGAGCCGACTGTTTCAACACGCCCAAAGAAGAAGAATTTATATCCCGGATTTTTGCGGCGTGTCCGAACATTTCCATCGACTATGGCATTATGGAAAAAGCCGACAACGTGTATGTGCTTTGCGCCGATTTCGGCTGGTCGGATCTGGGAACGTGGGGAGCCTTGTACGACCTGTCGGAAAAAGACGAACATGCCAACGTGACCCTGAAATGCCAGACAGCATTCTACGAAAGCCAAAACAACATTGTGGCATTACCGCAAGGGAAACTGGCTGTTATCAACGACTTGGATGGTTACATAATTGCGGAATCCGACAACGTGCTGCTTATCTGCAAAAAAGAAAACGAACATGCCATCCGGCAATATGTGAACGATGCGCAAGTCAAGTTTAACGGAAAATACAACTGATCATGTCTATTCTTTTCCCAAAATTACCAAAACCGCGGCAATGGGACTATCGTCCTATCTATTACGATGAAGAAAAGGAACGCCGCAAAGAGCGTTTGCGCCAATTGCAAGAAGAACGCGAGGCTGCCAAAGGCAAACAGCATGCATCCGCAGGAGACGGTCTGCAACATCACGGCCTGCACCGCGGCTCATTCCGCGAAGCGGCCGGACGACACCAAAGTACACGCATAAAGCAAAACCGTCAGGCAAACGTGCGTGTATTCATCATCATACTTGTGTTATTGCTGCTTTTGTGGTGGCTGTTATCATAATCTCTGCTGAATGGACATAATTCATCTTTTACCGGATGCCGTTGCCAACCAGATAGCCGCAGGCGAAGTCATCCAGCGTCCTGCGTCCGTATTGAAAGAACTTGTGGAAAATGCCATAGATGCAAAGGCCGGCTATGTTCAAATCATTATCAAAGATGCCGGACGCACACTGATCAGAGTGATCGACAACGGAACGGGCATGAGCGAGACCGACGCGCGCCTGGCATTTGAGCGGCACGCAACATCCAAAATAAAGGACGCATCCGACCTGTTTTCATTACACACCATGGGATTCAGAGGCGAGGCATTGGCATCCATTGCCTCTGTGGCGCACGTCGATTTGCAAACCCGGCGCGCGGAAGACGAGTTGGGCACGAAAGTGGAAATAGCCGGTTCGCGGGTGTTAAACCAAGAAGCGGTCATGTGTCCTGTCGGGTCGGTCTTTTCCGTAAAAAACCTGTTTTTCAACGTGCCGGCAAGGCGCCGTTTCCTGAAAAAGAACTCGACCGAGCTGGCCCATCTGCTGACTGAATTTTATCGCATTGCCTTGGTAAATCCTCACATCGCCTTCAGGTTTACATCTAATGATGAGGAACTGTTCGACCTGCCGGAAAGCAACATAAAACAGCGCATTGATGCCATTTTCGGAAGAATCAGCAAAAAATCGTTCTCGCAACAACTGCTGGACGTAGAAACCGCCACCGGCCTAGTTAAAATAAAAGGGTATGTCGGCCGGCCGGAAGCTGCGCAAAAAAACGCTCACCAGTATTTTTTTGTCAATGGACGCTACATGCGGCATCCTTACTTCCACAAAGCCGTCATGACCGCCTATTCCGGCTTGTTGCCAAGCGAACACGCGCCGAACTATTTCATCTATTTCGAGTTGGCGCCGGACATGATTGACGTGAACATACATCCCACCAAAACGGAAATCAAATTTGCGGAAGAACAATTGATATGGCCCATACTCATGGCCGCCGTCAAGGAAACGCTGGGAAAATTCACGGTCGCACCCACCATTGATTTTGACCGGGAAAACGCGCTCGAAATGCCTGTGCCAAGCAAAAGCGAGCTGAGCAACATACGGCCGCCCCAAACCTCGTTCAACCCAAACTACAACCCGTTTGGCAACACATCGTCGGGCAGCTACAAACGCCGGCCATTAGACTGGGAAAAGCTGTATGCCAATTTCGAGAAAAAAGAAACAGCCAAGCCGGAAACATTGCCGCAAACGGCCGGCGATATGGAAAAACCGGCAGAAACGAACATCTTGCACATCAACGATACCGTGTCCAAAGTGTTCCAATTCAAAGACAAGTACATTCTGACGCCGGTAAAATCGGGATTGATGCTTATTGACCAGCAACGGGCGCATATCCGCATTCTGTACGAACAATATTTGCAGCAACTGACGCAACGGAAAGGCGTTTCCCAGCAATTGCTTTTTCCTGAAACACTGGAAATTAGTATGGACGACGTGCCGGTTTTGGAAGAGTTGTTGCCGGACTTGCGTGCACTCGGCTTCGACATGGAGAAAAACGGGAAAAACGCCTTTTCCGTAAACGGCATTCCATCCGACCTGAACGCAACAGAAATTACCCGAACCATTCACGACATACTCGATACCGCCAAAAATACGGCCATCAACATCCGGCAAGACAAACAGGAATCCATCGCACTCTCGCTGGCCAAGGCTACCAGCATACATCACGGCAAAGAACTGAACATTGAAGAGATGAACGAACTGATAAACAGGCTGTTTGCGTGCTCCGCACAGGCCATTACACCCGATGGCAAGCCCATCGCCACCATCATAACACACGATGAGTTGGACAAAAGATTCCAATGAAATCTCCAAAAACGAGTTCGGGCGGACAAACCAAATTATCCGCCTGAACTGTAAACAAATAGCTTGAATCGGTTGGGTTTATTTTTTCGTTTCTATCTCCACACTTGCCGTTTTGAGCCCTTGGCCGGAAACAATCAGTTTGCCCATGCCGGCCAGTTCCTTTGCCTGCACAACAACGACCAGCATACCGCTAAACGTGGTCATCTCCGGCAGATGGAACAGTTCCAAGGAAGTAGGATCTCCGGCACAAGCTGCCCGGTAATCAATTGCTCCGGAGACCTTGAACTTTAGTTTTTGGGCCGCCGCCGGACACAAATTGCCATCCTTATCCACAATTTTAGCCGTAACAAAAGCCAAATCCTCACCATCAGCCGACAAAACAGTTCGGTCGGCCGACAATTCAATCCGCGCAGGCTTGCCTGCCGTACGGATTTCCTTCTCTGCCACCGGCTCACCCGCCTCGTTGTAGGCAACCACTTTCACTGTTCCCGGTTCGTATTTCGTGTCCATCCACATCAAACGGTAACGTTTCTGGCGTTTCAAATCGGCCATGGAGGCCGAATCGGCACTGTTCTCGGCAGTTACGGTCAAATCCTTGGTGCGTTTGCCTTGGCTTTTACCGTTAATGAACAGCTCCGCCGACGGATAATTGGTGTAAACAAACACCGGCGTTACCTCACCTTCGCGCCCGGGCCAGGTCCAATGCGGCAAAATATGCAAGGTTTCCGCATCCTTGTTCCAATGGCTGCGGTACAGATAATAACGGTCTTTGGGCAATCCCGCCAAATCCACTATGCCAAACAAGGAAGAATGGCTGGGCCAATCGGTGTAATAGGGCGTAGGTTCACCCAAGTAATCAAAACCCGTCCAGACAAACTCCCCGATGCACCAAGGCTTGTCTTCGTGCCAAATCCAGTCATCTTCGGGCAAGTTGGACCAATCGCAATGTTCGACATCGTAAGAGGAAGACTGGTGATCGTCGTATTTTTTCATCGATTGGCGGGCCACCGGAAACTTGTAAACGCCCCGCGAGCTTACCGTCGAAGCCGTTTCGCTTCCCAAAATAATCTGTTGCGGTAATTTGCTGTAATTTTCCGGATATTTATGCGGACGGTAATTGAACCCCGCCACGTCCATCACGGCCGCCATATTGTTATTGACCACGGCATCAGGCACATCCATGCCTTGCGTAACCGGACGCGTCGGGTCTTCACGGTGGCAAATGTCCTGCAACAGGCGCGAAAGTTTCGGACCATTTTCGCCATCCCGCTGGTCGGGCACTTCGTTGCCGATACACCACATGACCACACTCGGATTATTGCGGTAATGCCGCACCAAATTCGTCAAATCGCGTTCAGCCCATTCGTCAAACACCTTGTGGTAACCATTGGCCATTTTGGCCGCTTTCCATTCATCAAAAGATTCCAGCATCAACATCATGCCCATTTCATCGCAGGCCTCAACCAATTCCGGCGCGGGCATGTTGTGGGAAGTGCGGATTGCGTTGCAGCCCATGTCTTTCAGGATGCGTATCTGCCGGCGGATAGCAGCCGAATTGACCGCAGCGCCCAACGGCCCCAAATCGTGATGATTGCAAACGCCCCGGAATTTTACCATTTTCCCGTTTAGGAAAAAGCCCTTGTCGGGAATTATTTCCAACGTACGAATGCCAAAACGGGTCGTGTATGTATCTTTCAGGACATCGCCATCAAAGATTTTCGACTCTGCCGTGTACAGCACCGGCGATTCCGGGCTCCACAGTTCAGGATTCGCCACGGCAAATTCCTGCTCAAAAAGCGCATCATCAAAAAGGCTCAGGCCGCCCGCCCCGGTGGCTACAACCGTGCCGTTTCTGTCCTTTATTTCCGTGACAATGCGGTAATTGTCTTTGTCTGCGCCTGCCGGAGCAACCCACGATGTCTTCAAAGAAACTTTGGCGTATTGGTCTGTAACGACCGGCGTTGTAACGCAGGTGCCCCAAACGGGCACATAAGCATCTTCCCGGATAATCAAATGCACATTGCGATACAGGCCCGCCCCCGGATACCAACGCGACGATTCCCTGTCGTTTTCCAGACGTACCGCCAACTCATTTTTCTGTCCCGGCTTCAAGAAAGCGGTAACGTCAACATAAAACGAATTGTAACCATACGGCCAATATCCGGCTTCCTGACCGTTTACATACACACGCGCATGGCTCATGGCACCATCAAAAACCAACGTGGCTGTCTTTCCTGCTTCAAAACCGGGTGCCTCAAAAGTCAGCCGATACCAACCGACACCCACAAACGGCAAGCCGCCCGTGCGCCCGGCATGTTCCAAGGCTTCCTGCTGTCCATCCTGCACTATGGCCATTTCCTGTTTGTCGTTGTCGCTGCTGAACGGCCCGTAGATGGCCCAGTCGTGCGGAACAACCACACGCTGCCAACCGCTCACATCCAGATCCGGTTTCCAGCCTTCCTGAACGTCGCCTTTGGTAAATTTCCACCCTTTCTTGAAGGTATATTCCTTTCTAACCGATGCGCTCAATGAAGCAACGCATACGCACACCCATAACAAACCGATAATTTTCCGCATACAAAAGTGATATTTAACGTGAGTTCGACATACAACTAATAACATTCAGGCACTTAGCCATGTTCTCGGGGCCAAAGTTACGGAGATTTATTGTATGGCGGATGAGTTTTGCAAGGAATTTCATCCAAGTTTTCCCTGTCGTCAAGAATTATGCATGCAACATTGGGCAAAACGCATCTTTTTGTATTTCAATCAGATTCGGAGTATTAAAGCTCGAAT
>CAYUYS010000114.1:0-2710 GCA_964449415.1 uncultured Paludibacteraceae bacterium
TCGCATCATGCGGCGGATGCTTACAGCTCTCCCATTCCTTGCCGGAGCAGTTCCGGCTCGTTGCCGGTGCAGTCTATAATCGTGCTGGGCACGGTGTGGCCAATGCCGCCGTCAATGATGAGGTCTACCCTGCTGCCGTATTTTTCGTGCATCAGTTCCGGATCGGTCATGTATTCGATGTCGTCATCCGGTTCGGCGCGCAGTGAGGCGGTCATGAAGGGAGCTCCGTAGTGTTCGACAATTTGCATCGGGATGGGATGATTGGGTATGCGTACGCCTATTGTCCGGCGGTTGTTGCGGAAGAGTTTGGGCAGGTGGCTGTTGCCTTCCAATATAAAGGTATAGGGTCCGGGAAAATAGTGTTTCAGCAATTTGTATGTGGCATCGGAAAACAGGGTGTATTTCCTTACTTGGGCAATGTTGCCGCACACAATGGATAGCATGGGATGTTTCAGGTCTTTTTCGCGCAGCGTGCAGACGCGTTCCACGGCTTTCCGGTTGTTTGCGTCACAACCGAATGCGTACACCGAGTCGGTGGGGTAAATAATGACCCCACCGTCCCGGAGTGTACGGACAACCGTGTCCATATCTTTCGCGGACAACAAGTTATTGTAGGCTTTGAGCAGCATGGTTGGTTGTGGTCAGACTGTTCTGTTCTATGGTGTTTCCATCCAACGATTCGGCCATGCGGATAGCTTCAAGCACCGTGTTGTCATCCTGGAAGAAGACGGGATAAAATCCTTCATCGTCCAAGATATTGCGAATGATGTAAGCCTGTATGCTTTTTGTCAGCCTCTTTCTGGAGGTATTGATTTCCGGCCAATTCGGTTTGATGCCCTTTTCTGCCGCAAAATCGACAAACTGTTCCAATAAGTCTTGCTTGTTCAGGAAGGCCTGCATTTCCTGCCAGGTTTTTATTTTGTTCAGTTCGGCTCTGTGCTTGTCTGTATAGCGGAAAGCGAACTGGTAGGTGTATGCATAGTTCGTCACTTTTATCAGATAGGGCGAGTAGCCGGTTGTGTCGCGTGGCACAAAAACGTCGGGTGTTATGCCGCCGCCGCCATACACGATACGTCCGTTGGTGGTCTGATAATGCGTGGAGTCGGCAATCACGATGCTGTCTGCATTGCTAAACTCGCCATGTGTGTAGCGGTTCAGCAAGTCCATTTCGTATTCTTCGCCCTTGCCCATTTCGTAGGGTTTCTGTATGCAACGCCCTGATGGCGTGTAATAGCGCGCCACGGTGAGCCGTATGGCCGACCCGTCGGAAAAGGGTAGTTGTTGCTGCACGAGTCCTTTTCCGAACGAACGCCTGCCGACAATCAGGCCGCGGTCGTTGTCTTGCATGGCTCCGGCAAAGATTTCGCTTGCGGATGCGGAAAATTCGTCAATGAGGACAACCAGAGGCACCCGCTGGAAACTGCCTATGCCGTTTGCGTGTGCTTCATAGCGCGGGTATGACCGGCCTTCGGCATACACGATAAGTCGTCCTGCCGGCAAAAATTCGTTTGCCATGTTTATGGCCTGATCCATGTATCCGCCGGTGTTCTCACGCAGGTCGATAATGTAACGCTTGGCGCCGGCATTGCGCAATTCGGCCAGTGCGTTCAGAAACTCGGTGTAAGTCGTTTCGCCGAATTTGCTGATACGGATCAGTCCGATTTCCGGCCTTACCATGTAGGCAATATCGACCGATTTTACGGGAATATCGCCTCGTGTTATGGTATATTCGAGTATTTCCGGCGTGCCGTTTCTCCTCACGCCGATTTTTACGTCTGTGCCTTTCGGGCCGCGCAAGGTGTGCATTACTTTTTCGTTGTTAATGGTTTTGCCGGTGAACGCAGAGTCGTTTACGCTTACGATGCGGTCGCCTGCCATCAGACCCACTTTCTGGCTCGGGCCTCCGCTTATGACACTGACAATCATGATGGTGTCGTTCTGGATATTGAACTGTACGCCTATGCCGCTGAAACTTCCGGTCAGCTCACTGTTGACTTTTTCCAGATCTTTGAGCGGAATGTAGGCAGAATGCGGATCCAGTTTGCCGACAAACTCAGTCATGATTTTTTCCGTCAGCTCCTGTACATCCAGCGTATCTACATAGCTTTGCTCGGCATATTGCAAAAGTTCATCTACTTTGCTGTACGATTTCCCCAACTTGGCGATTATCGACATGCCTGCACGCCGGGCAAGCAGATTTCCGGCCAGCAGACCGATAATGAGCGAGCATGCAATGACAAATGCAGTTTTCAAGTATTTCATAAGTTCAATGTTTCTAAGAATTCGACTTCTATTCCGGCGCGTTCAAGCAATTCGACACCGTCCATGATCCGGTATTTTTCGCCATAAACCACCCGTCTGATTCCGGCCTGGACAATCAGCTTGGCACATTCCATACAGGGTGATGCGGTTACATACAGCGTGGCTCCGTCGCTGCTGTTGTGCGAACGGGCTATTTTGGTTATGGCGTTTGCTTCTGCGTGGAGCACATAGGGTTTGGATAGGTTGTTTTCATCTTCACATACGTTTTCGAAGCCGGAGGGCGTTCCGTTATATCCGTCGGAAATGATCATTTGGTCTTTTACAAGCAAAGCGCCTACTTTTCGGCGTTCGCAATAGGAGTTTTCTGCCCAGATGCGTGCCATGCGCATGTAGCGTTGATCCAGTAGCAGTTGTTTGTCTGTTTTTTCCATGTGAATATGCTGTTTGT
>CAYUYS010000114.1:2810-6101 GCA_964449415.1 uncultured Paludibacteraceae bacterium
CTGCATCTTGCAGGAACAATTGCCGCAAAGATACTAAAAAAGGCATAAAAAAATCCCCTTTGGTTTGTTATGCCCAAGGGGGATTTTCCTGCTTTTACAAAAATTATTGTGTCAATCCTTTGAATTATTTCTTTTCAACGGTTTCTTCTTCGTTTTTCAGTTTCTTTTTCAAACTGTCGTATGCAAGCGGTACGGCCACAAACAAAGTCGAGTAAGTTCCCAAAGCGACGCCGATCAACATGGCAAACACGAATCCGCGGATGGTTTCGCCGCCGAAGAAGAAGATGGCAATCAATACGACAAGGGTACTCATGCATGTACTGAACGTGCGGCTCAATGTCTGATTCATCGATTCGTTAATGGTTTGTTTGTGGTTGCGTTTCGGATAGAGTGCCCTGTTTTCACGGATACGGTCGAAAATAACCACCGTGTCATTCACCGAATAACCGATAGCGGTCAGTATGGCGGCAATGAACGACTGGTCTATTTCCATGGAGAACGGCATTACCCGCCACAGCAAGGCATACATACCCAAAATGATAATGGTGTCGTGAACCAACGATGCCAGCGTTCCGAGCGAGAAAGCAACGTCCCGGAATCGGATAAAGATGTACAGGGCAATGGCAATCACAGAGAATATGACTGCCCAAATGGCCGATGTCTTGATGTCGTCGGCAATGGTGGGGCCCACTTTCTGCGAACTCTGGATATAGGTATCCTTGAATTCCTCGAGACTGACATGCTCACCGATTTTTTCTTTCAGTCCGTTATACAAACGTGCTTCTATTTCGTCGTCAATGGTTTCTGACTGATCTTCAATGCCGAATTTCGTAGAAACCCGTACTTTTTCGTCGGAACCGATGGTGATTACTTGTACGCTCACACCATCAAATTCGTCTTCGAGCAGTTCGCGTATTTCTTCGGTTTGCACCGGTTCGTTGAAACGGATAACATAATTTCGCCCTCCGCTGAAGTCGATTCCGTAGTTCAGGTGTCCACAGAATTGCGGTATCAGACCGATAATGCTCACGACAATCAGGATACAGGATATGACATAACCGATTTTGCGTATGCCGATGAAATCGATATTCAGATTCTGGAACCAGTTTTTGGTTATATTTGTCGTGAAAGGCAATTCTTTTGCATTCTTTCGGTTGGCATAGCTTTCGAGCAACAGACGGGTCAGGAACACACCCGTTATGAATGATGTAATCAGACCGATTATCAATGTAACGGCAAATCCCTTAACGGGTCCTGTTCCGAAGTAGGCCAGCACTATACCCGTAATCATGGTTGTCAGGTTGGCATCCACGATGGCGGAAATGGCATTGCTGTAACCATCGGCAATGGCTTTTTTCATGTTTTTGCCGGCATTCATTTCTTCGCGGATACGTTCGTAGATAAGTACGTTTGCATCCACAGCCATACCCAAGGTCAGCACAATACCGGCAATACCGGGCAGGGTCAATACGGCAGAAAATGAGGCCAGAATGCCAAGCAGGAAGAATACGTTGGCAAACAAGGCTGTGTCGGCCATCAAACCCGGAATGAATCCGTAATAAAGCATCATGTAGACCAAAACCAGCAGGAAAGCGATCACGAAGGATATCAGACCGCTTGTAATGGCTTCCTGACCAAGCGACGGGCCGACAATATCTTCCTGTACGATGCGTGCGGGAGCGGGCATTTTGCCGGAGTTCAGCGTGTTGGCCAAGTCTTTGGCTTCTTCCACAGTGAAGTTGCCGCTGATTTCCGAACGTCCGCCCGTGATTTCACTTCTTACAGTGGGGAATGAATACACATAGCCATCCAGCACCACGGCAATGGATTTGCCAATATTGTCTTTGGTCAGGCGTGCCCATACTTTTGCGCCTTCTGCGTTCATGGTCATGTCCACTTTGGCGTAGCTGGAAGTCTGGGAGAAATCTGCACGTGCATTGGTAATGACACCGCCTTCCAGAGGTGCGCGCCCGTCGCGGTTGCTGACTTTGATGGCTACCAGCTGGTAATATGTTTCGTTGGCATCTATGGCCTTTACGGTCCACATCAGGCGCAGATCGCGTGGCAGGATTTCTTTTACCTGTTTTGTCGCAAAATAGGCGTTTATTTTGGATGTGTCGTTATAATGTGCCATACCGACAACCGGGCCTCCGTACGGGCGGCCGCTCTGGTCTACACTCAGTTGCATGACGGAAAACAGCGGATTTTCCTTTTCCCATGCCAAACGGGCCTCTTCGTCGTCGCTGTCGATTTCTTCTTCGGTCGTGCCTAATTGGGCAATCAGGCTGTCAACGGAGTTTGTTTCGGCTTCTGCCTGTGCTGTGATTTCCGTTTGGGTGGTTTCTTCCGAAGTTGTAATTGTCGTATCGGCCGTATGGGTGGTTGCCTGCATGGAGGCCAGAATGCTGTTTGCCTGAACGATGTTGTTGAAGATTTCGCTCAGGTCGTAGGTTTCCCAGAATTCCAAGTTGGCTGTTCCCTGCAACAGTTTGCGAACCCGTTCCGGTTCTTTGATACCGGGCAATTCGATCAGGATACGTCCTGCCTGGTCAAGTTTCTGAATGTTGGGTTGGACAACGCCGAAACGGTCTATACGCACGCGCAGCACATTGAACGAATTGTTAATGGCGCTTTCTATTTCCTCCCTCAGCACTTTTACTACTTCGTCGTTGGTAGAGTTCAGCGCAATCTTTTCTTTCAAATCGAAAGTACTGAATATGGTCGACAACTGTGCTTGCGGGTCTATTTCGGTATATGCCTGAACAAAGAGCGTCAAAAAATCGGATTGGCCGCCTTTTTGCTGGCGTTCGGCAGCAAGCGACAGCGCTTTGTTGAAGTTTTCTGTGGTGTTGTGACCGGAAAGTACCCGCAAGATGTCTTCCACGGATATTTCCAACGTTACGTTCATGCCGCCTTTCAGGTCGAGACCCAAATTGATTTCCTTTTCGCGGCATTCCTTCAAGGTATACCAGTTGAAGTACACCTTTTCCCCTGAAATAGAATCCAGATAGTGATACTCTTTTGCTTTGTCTCCGTTGGCGTATTCTTTGGCTTTCCTGTTGTAGTACGAAGTAACTACGCTGAACGACAAATAGAAAAGGCATACCAACGTAAGTAATACGGCCAGAATTCTGACAAGTCCTTTGTTTTGCATTTTACTTGTTATTTTTAAAGTTAAAATTAATTGCCTGCTCTGTCTTTGACAGTGGTTTGCTGTATTGCTCCTGAAAAAGCTCGCAAATATAGTGTTTTTTTCGGAAAAACAGGTAATTCCCCAAAAAATGAGTGGAA
>CAYUYS010000115.1:0-6049 GCA_964449415.1 uncultured Paludibacteraceae bacterium
AGGAACTTCGCTTGTATGCACCCCGCACCGTGCGGCGCATCAGGCCTCCGGCTGCCGGTCGCTTTCGCCCAGCTCGGCGTCCACCAGAATGCGGCCGCAGTACTCGCACACAATGACCTTCCGGCGCGAACGAATGTCCAACTGTCGCTGTGCCGGAATCTTGTTGAAGCAGCCGCCGCAGGCCCCGCGCTCCACCGTTACCACCGCCAGGCCGTTGCGGGCGTTCTTGCGTATGCGCTTGAAGGCGTTCAGCAGGCGTTCGTCCTCCATGGTGCTCTCTATTTGTTTGGCCTTTTCGCGCAGGCTCTCCTCTTCCTGCTTGGTCTCTGCCACGATTTCATCCAGCTCGGACTTCTTCTGGTTCAAGTCTAAGCGGCGTTCTTCCATGTAGGTAATGGTCTGCGCCTTGTCGGCCTGCCGTTGTTCCATGGCCGCCGTAAACTCGCGGATGCGCTTCTCGCACAGCTCTATCTCCAATGTCTGAAACTCTATTTCCTTTGACAGGGTGTCGTATTCGCGGCTGTTGCGCACGTTGTCCTGCTGCTCTTTGTATTTGGTAATCTTCAGCTTGGCTTCCTCCATTTTTACCCGCATGCCGCTTATGTTGGCTTCCTGCGTGCTAATGTCGGCGGCATAATTCTCCAGACGCGTCTGCAAACCCAGTATTTCGTCTTCCAGGTCGCGCACCTCCAAGGGGAGTTCGCCGCGCAGCACACGGATTTTGTCTACATCGGAAACTACTTGTTGCAAGCGGTACAGTGCTTTCAGTTTGTCCTCTACGGTTAGTTCTTTGTCGGCTCTAACTTCGTTTGTCATGTTGTTTCAGCTTTATGTATTGAATCACAAATAATGTATGGGGCTTCCGTCCGCCGTCGAAAAGCGGAGGGCAAAAGTAGGAAATTTTTTTGATATAAGTTCAAAGAATATCTCTTTGGTGTATTGTTCGCTTTCGTAATGGCCCATATCGGCTATGATCGTGCGGCCTTCCGCCCGGAAGAAGTCGTGGTAGCGGAAGTCGGCCGAGAGAAAGACATCGGCTTCCTGCGCCAAGGCTTCCGCCAGCAAGAAGCTGCCTGCCCCGCCGCACAGGGCTACTTTGCGTACCGGCCTGCCGAGCAGGCCGGTTGTTCTCAGGCAGGGCACGCGGAAAATAGCCTTTACGCGCTCCAGAAAGGCCCGTTCGTCTTCCGGCCCGGGCAGTTCGCCCACCATGCCGGCCCCCGCCTCCGGATGCGTGGCGGAAGGCATCAGGGGCTTGCAGCCTTGTAAGCCGATCTTCTGCGCCATGCGCGCGTTCACGCCCCCCTGCAGCCAGTTGTCCATGTTGGTGTGCGCGCTGTACACGGCTATGTCGTGCCTGACGGCCTTTATCACGCAGCGCTCCACCGCCGACTTGCCCTGCAGGGTTTTCAGTCCGTGAAACAGGAGCGGATGGTGCGACACCACCAAGCCGCAGCCGGTGGCAATGGCCTCATCCAGCACCGCCTCCGTGACGTCTACGCACAGCAGCGCCGCCGACACTTCGGCATCGGCGCGGCCCACCTGCAGGCCGGCGTTGTCCCACTCCTCCTGAAAGGCCAAGGGTGCGGCCTGCTCCAACAACGATATGATTTCTGCTACTTTCACGGCCCTCGGCGTTTATTCGGCAGCGGCAGCGGGCTCGCCTTCGGGCGATGCGGCCTCTTCTTCCTGCTCCTGAAAGTCGGTTATGCCCGCCTGCACAAGCAGGTTGTACCACGCAACCAACTTGCGGATGTCGGTGGGATACACGCGGTTTCTGTCGAAGTTCGGCAGCACTTCCGCGAAGAACTCGAACAGCCGGTCGCGGGACATGTTCTTTACATCGGCGGTGCAGGCTTCGGCCTTGCACACTTGCTTGAGGTTTTCCAGCACCTGCCGCAGCGGGACATCTTCGTCTTCGGTAAACATGGATATGTCGCTCAGCGACACCACCTTGTCGCGCGTGTAGGTAGGCATGCGCTTCCCGTCGAGCAGCGATTCCACTATCAGCATGTTGTTTCCGCGCGACACCAATTTGAACAGACCGGGCTTTCCGGCAATGGACACAATTTCTTTCAACATAAACGAGTCGGTATTTTTTTTCGGGCGCAAATGTACAAAAAAAGTATGAGCGCGCGTGCCTTTTTCAGCCGACTTTTGCCGAAAAATTACGCGAGGCCGGTAAGCGCCGTCAGGCCGTCGAATACGTATTTTTTTGTACCTTTGCAGCGGATTTTTTATGCGAGAACAAGCCTTACACATACTAAGCCGTGCCTGGCAGTTGGTGATAGCCGCGCCGGAAACCTGGGACCAAATTGCAGCCGAGCAACCGACGGAAGCGCAACTGCGCCGCGGGTACGTGTTTCCGCTTATTTACGTAAACGTGGCCGCTGCGTTCCTGTGCAACCTGCTGTATGCCACCGAAAACGTGTGGCAGTCGGCCTTCATCAACACCGTTGTGTGCGCCTTTGCCCTGACCGGCGGCTACCTGATTGCCTGCGAAGCCTGCTTCCGCTACCTGAACCGGCTGTATCCGCAACGCTATCCGAAGGCCGTGTGCACAAAGGTTGTGTCCTACTGCTACACCATCGTGTTCCTGTTGCACTTGCTCACGGAGCTTGTTCCGAGCCTGTTTTACATACAGGTGCTGAGCGTCTTCACCGGCTATTCGGTCTGGGAAGCCTGCCGGAGCGTTTTCAATATCCCGGAGGGAGAGCGTGGCGGCGTGGTGCTGGTATTCACGTTAGTCATCATACTCATAACCCCGCTCCTGAACCGCCTGATATTGTTCATGCTGCCCAATGCCGTCGTTTAACCCTTTAAATTGCCTGACATGTTCAAACCATCCAACGTAAACATAAAAAACAAGCGCGCCACCTTCGACTATGAAATCATAGACCGCTACACGGCAGGCCTGCAGCTGTTCGGTACGGAAATCAAGTCCATTCGCGACAACAAGGCCGGCCTTGCCGACACCTATTGCACGTTCATTAACGACGAACTGTGGGTGAAGAACATGCACATAGCCACTTACTTTTTCGGCACATACAACAACCACGACGTGAAGCGCGACCGCAAACTGCTGCTGACCAAACGCGAGCTGCGCAAACTGCAACGCGCCACCCGCGAAACCGGCTACACGATTGTACCTACCCGGCTGTTTATCGACGGCAAAGGACTGGCCAAGCTGGAAATAGGCCTGGCGCGCGGCAAGAAAAACTACGACAAGCGGGAATCGCTCAAGGAAAAAGACGACAAACGCGCCATCGACCGCGTCATGAAACGGTATTGAACCGCTCTGCCCCAACAACGCCCTGATGCAAAAAGAGCTGTCCGGCCGACAGCTCTTTCCTGTTTGTGCCATCCGCTACAGCTTCCTTATCAGCCCCATGCCGGTAGTAATTGCCTGCTCGTTGAGCGGCAGCAAGTGGTGGTGTCGTTCCGGCAAGGTCTTTTTCAGGCCGAGCATGACATTGTCAATCTTGACAATCGGGCGCACCTTCAGCAATCCGCCCAGAATAATCATGTTCAGCGTTTTGAGGCTGTTGGTGCGGTTGGCCTCGTCGGTGGCTTCTATGGCATAAATGTGTATGTCTTTCCGTTCGGGCATGCGCGAAATGCCGTGCGGATCCAGAATCAGCGTGCCGCCTTTTTTGACACGGCTCTCGAACTTGTCGAGCGAGGGCTGGTTCAGGATAATGGCTGTGTCGTATTCGTTCAATATCGGCGAGCTGATGCTTTCGTCGCTCAAAATGACGGTTACGTTGGCCGTACCGCCGCGCTGTTCCGGGCCGTAACTGGGCATCCAGCTCACTTCCTGGCCTTGCAAGAGGCCGGAATAGGCCAGAATCTTACCCATTGACAAAACACCTTGTCCGCCGAAACCGGCTATAATGATTTCTTCTTTCATATTCTTATCTGTCTTTAAAATCGCCTAACGGATAGGCCTTAAACATATTTTCTTCCATCCATTTGTTGGACTGCACGGGGCTTAGTTTCCAGCCGGAGTTGCAAGTGGAAACGATTTCCACAAACGATGTTCCCTTGCCTTCCATGGAGTATTCAAAGGCTTTCCGGATGGCTTTTTTGGCCTTGCGCACCGCCGCAACGGTATGCACCGCCTGACGCGTCACGTAGCGTGTTCCTTCCAGCTCCGTAACCAATTTGGTTATGTTCAGCGGATAGCCGTTTATTTCCGAATTGCGCCCGTAGGGACAAGTCGATGTTTTCATGCCTTCCAGCGTGGTGGGAGCCATCTGGCCGCCCGTCATGCCGTAAATGCCGTTGTTTATGAAAATGATGGTAATGTTTTCGCCGCGGTTGCAGGCATGGATGGTTTCCGCCGTGCCGATGGCAGCCAAGTCGCCGTCGCCCTGATAGGTAAAGACCGTCTTGTCGGGCAAGAGACGTTTGATGGCCGTAGCCAAGGCAGGCGCACGTCCGTGGGCGGCCTGTTGCCAGTCGATTTCAACGTATTTGTAGGCAAAGACGGCACAGCCTACCGGGGCTATCCCTATGGCCGTTTCCTGAATGCCCATTTCATCTATCACTTCCGCAATCAGTTTGTGCACCACCCCATGGCTGCATCCCGGGCAATAGTGCATGGGCACATCGTTCAGGACGGGAGTTTTTGTATAAACCCGGTTTTCGGGTTTTGCTATTTCGTTGTTCATATCATTCCCTTTTTAGTGATTCATTAATTTATGCAGCGCATCGGTGATTTCCTGCGGTGAAGGTACTATGCCTCCCAGACGGCCGTAGAACTGAACGTCCACTTTGCCGTTGACAGCCAGACGCACATCTTCCACCATTTGTCCGGCACTGAGTTCTACCACCAGCAGGCCTTTGGCGTGTTCGGTCAGTTTGTGGATTTCTTCCGTGGGGAAGGGCCACAAGGTTATCGGGCGCAACAAGCCTACTTTCTGTCCGTTGGCGCGGGCCGTTTCCACGGCATTTTTGCAAATGCGGGCACACAGCCCAAAAGCGACAACCACATAGTCGGCATCGTCACACAGGTATTTTTCTACCCGTGTCTCATTGGCCGATATTTCCGCATATTTGCGTTGCAGCTTCAGGTTCTGGGCTTCCATTTCCTCCGACAGGAGTGCCAGCGATGTGATGACATTGCCTTTTTCGCCCTGCCGTTTGCCGAGCGTGGCCCACGGGCACTCCTTGCGGATTTCTGCTTCCGTGCGGCGCGGACGGTAAGGCGGCAAGGTAACTTTTTCCATCATTTGTCCGATGGCTCCGTCTGCCAGCAGCAACACAGGCGTGCGGTATTTGAAAGCCAGGTCGAAGGCCAATGAGGTATGGTCGGCCATTTCCTGCACCGAGTTGGGTGCGAGTGTTATCAGGCGGTAATCGCCGTGCCCGCCTCCCTTAACCGACTGAAAATAATCGGCCTGCGAAGGCTGGATGGTTCCCAAACCGGGACCGCCACGCATCACATTCACAATGACACAAGGCAGTTCTGCGCAAGCTATGTAAGATATGCCTTCCTGCATCAGGCTTATGCCCGGACTGGAAGAGCTGGTCATCACACGTTTTCCGCAGCCGGCACCGCCATACACCATATTGATGGAAGCGACTTCACTTTCTGCCTGAAGCACTACCATGCCGGTAGTTTTCCAAGGTTCAATTTCCATCATGGTTTCCATTATTTCCGACTGAGGGGTTATCGGATAGCCGAAATATCCGTCGCAACCACTCCGGATGGCTGCGTGGGCAATGGCTTCATTGCCTTTCATCAATTTTATTTCTTCATTCATATTTCTGCTTGTAAATGGTTAGACATCCATCCGGACACACATAGCCACAGGCTGCGCAACCGATGCATGCATCTTCGTTGATCATTTGTGCATAATTATACCCTTTGGTGTTCGCGTGGTGCGACATGCCGAGCACGCCGGATGGACAGGCTGCCACACACAGTTCGCAACCCTTGCAACGCTCCACATTCACCACCACCGTTCCTTTAAATCGTGCCATAATAAATAAACTTCAGTGTTTTTTTGCGGCCGCAAAGATACAAAAAGAAAACAAAAAACAA
>CAYUYS010000116.1:0-5995 GCA_964449415.1 uncultured Paludibacteraceae bacterium
AATAAGCCTGCTGCTTATTTCACTTCCTCAAAGTCCACATCGGTTACATTGTCGCCGCCGTTGTTGCTTTGCTGTGTATTTGCGTTGTTGTCAGTTTGCGCTTGTGCGTTGCCGGCTTGTGCGTTTTGTGCATTGTACATTTCCTGGCTGGCTGCCTGAAACGCGTTGTTCAGTTCGTTTATGGCTGCCTCGCAGGCCTTGGCATCTTGCGCTTTGTGGGCATCTTTCAGCTTGTTCAGCGCCGCCTCGATAGGCGCTTTCTTGTCGGCCGGAATTTTGTCGCCGATTTCTTTCAGCTGTTTTTCCGTCTGGAAAATCATGCTGTCGGCTTGGTTCAGCTTGTCAATGCGTTCTTTTTCTTTTCTGTCGGCTTCGGCGTTGGCTTCGGCTTCCGCTTTCATGCGTTTGATTTCTTCGTCGGTAAGTCCGGACGAGGCTTCAATACGTATTTTCTGTTCCTTGCCGGTGGCTTTGTCTTTGGCGGACACATTGAGTATGCCGTTTGCGTCAATGTCGAAAGTAACTTCGATTTGCGGCTCGCCCCGACGTGCCGGCATAATGCCATCCAGGTGGAAACGCCCGATGGTTTTGTTTTGCGCCGCCATAGGACGCTCGCCTTGCAGCACGTGAATCTCTACAGAGGGCTGGTTGTCTACAGCCGTTGTGAATGTTTCCGATTTTTTGGTCGGTATGGTCGTGTTGGCTTCAATCAAGCGTGTCATTACGCCGCCCATGGTTTCGATACCGAGCGACAGCGGCGTTACATCGAGCAACAGCACATCTTTTACATCGCCGGTCAGCACGCCTCCCTGAATGGCGGCACCTATGGCAACGACTTCATCCGGATTTACACCTTTCGAAGGTGCTTTGCCAAAGAATTTCTCCACGGCAGCCTGTATGGCCGGGATACGCGTAGAACCGCCTACCAGAATGATTTCGTCAATGTCGCTTACGGTCAGTTCGGCGTTCTTCAGTGCCGTTTTGCACGGTTCTATGGTGCGTTGTATCAAATCGTCGATCAGTTGCTCGAATTTGGCGCGGGTCAATGTGCGAACCAAGTGACAAGGTATGCCATCCACCGGCATGATGTAGGGCAGGTTAATCTCGGTCGAAGTGGTGTTGGACAATTCTATTTTTGCCTTTTCCGCAGCCTCTTTCAGCCGTTGCAGCGCCATCGGGTCTTTGCTCAAGTCGGCTCCGTGATTGTCGTTCTTGAATTCCTGCACCAACCATTCGATAATGCGGTGGTCAAAATCATCGCCACCCAAATGGGTATCGCCATCGGTAGATTTCACTTCAAAAACGCCGTCGCCCAGTTCCAGAATGGAAACGTCGTGCGTGCCGCCGCCACAGTCGAACACGACGATTTTCATGTCCTTGCTCGATTTGTCCAGACCATAAGCCAAGGCGGCGGCTGTAGGTTCGTTCACGATACGACGCACATTCAGGCCGGCAATTTCGCCGGCTTCTTTCGTGGCCTGACGCTGCGCATCGTTAAAGTAAGCAGGCACCGTAATAACGGCTTCCGTAACTTCCTGACCCAGATATTCTTCGGCCGTTTTTTTCATTTTTTGCAGAATGACAGCCGATATTTCCTGCGGGCTGTACAGCCGTCCGTCAATGTCTACACGAGGCGTATTGTTGTCGCCGCGCACCACTTTGTACGGCACACGTGCCATTTCCTTGTCCAAACGGTCGTAGGTTTCGCCCATAAAACGTTTGATGGAGTACACGGTTTTCGTCGGGTTGGTAATGGCCTGACGTTTAGCCGGGTCGCCTACTTTGCGTTCGCCGCCGTCCACGAATCCGATAACCGATGGCGTAGTCCGTTTTCCTTCACTATTTGCAATAACCACAGGCTCGTTGCCTTCCATTACTGCCACACATGAATTGGTTGTTCCCAAGTCGATTCCAATAATTTTTCCCATAATTGTATGTTTTAGCTGTTATTTTTCCGTTTTCTCTTTGCTGTTTTTCAGACAGCCGTCCCGTGTTAGTCAAACCTTGTGCCATACGCCGCCGGCAGCGAACAACTGACAAATTCTGCCAAAAAGGCATAAGACGGATTACTTTTTTTCAAAAAACACATGACAACTGCCATTATTATTGTACTTTTGCGCCCGGAAAATCCGGATGTTATGCTTGTATACCTTTCGATTGGCACCAATCTGGGCGACAAGGCGGCCAATGCGGCGCGTGCTTTGGCTCTGATAAATGAGCAAGTGGGCAAGGTGGTGCGTCGCTCGTCTGACTTTGTGTCCGCGCCTTGGGGCTTTGTTTCGGAAAATGAGTTTCTGAACATGGTTGTTGCGGTGGAAACAGCGTTGCGTCCTGTGGAACTGCTGGAAGCCACGCAGCGCATAGAACGCCTGATGGGACGGACACACAAATCGGTCAATGGGCATTATGCCGACCGCATTATAGACATAGACATACTTTTGTACGGGGCAGAAAAGGTAGACCTTCCGGAACTGAAAATTCCGCATCCGCATATCGCGGAGCGCGACTTCGTGTATATTCCTTTGGCAGAAATAATGCGCTGACTATCGGTGAGTTGCGGTGAGAAACAGTCGCTTCCGGTTTCGTTGACTATTGTAAAAAAAGACAAGCACAGCAAAACCATACTTGTCTTTTTGTGACCCCGGAGGGGCTCGAACCCTCGACCCATTGATTAAGAGTCAATTGCTCTACCAGCTGAGCTACGGAGTCGATTTCCGTTAAAACGGCTGCAAAGGTACAATTAATTTGTGATTTTTCAAGCATACGCCGGAAAAAAAGAGAAAAAAAACGCATCCACTATGACAAAGGAGATGAATCAATTACAGCACAATGGAATCCTGCTGAAAAATTACTACCTTTGTCTTCGGAAATATCCATATCATCTACACATATATGAAACCGACTTTATTTGTATTGGCGGCCGGAATGGGTAGCCGCTACGGAGGCCTGAAACAATTGGATGGTCTCGGCCCGAATGGAGAAACCATCATGGATTATTCTGTCTATGATGCCATTCGAGCAGGATTTGGAAAGATTGTGTTCGTTATTCGCGAGAGCTTTGTTGATGATTTCAAGAACGTGGTTCTCAGTAAGTTCCGGAACAAAATTCCGTGTGAAATTTGTTTCCAGTCGTTGGACAAAGTGCCGGCCGGATGTACCTACAATCCTGATCGTGAAAAGCCTTGGGGCACAAATCATGCTGTCTTGATGGGCAAGGATGTGATTAACGAACCGTTTGCCGTGATCAATGCCGATGATTTTTACGGTCAGGAATCTTTCCAGGTGTTGGCAGATTTTCTGAAAACAGTTGCCGGGAAGAAAAACGAGTATTGCATGGTCGGCTATCGTGTCGGCAATACGCTTTCGGAAAGCGGTGCCGTGAGTCGCGGCATTTGTGAGACCAATGCCGAAGGTTATCTGACTCATGTAGTGGAGCGTACGCATATCGAGAATCAGGGCGGACAGATTGTTTACAAAGATGAAAACAACAAGGAAATTGCCATTTCGCCCGACACGCCGGTGTCTATGAACATGTGGGGATTTACGCCTGACTATTTTGAATATTCCGAGAAATTTTTTGTTGATTTTTTGCGGCAGCACGGTCAGGAACTGAAATCGGAATTCTTCATTCCGCTGCTTGTAAACGAGCTGATTACAACCGGCACGGCTTCGTGCAAAGTGCTTGACACGCCGGCCAAATGGTTCGGAGTAACGTATGCAGAAGACCGTCCGCAAGTAGTCATGAAGCTCAATGACTTGATACGTAAAGGCATTTATCCGGAAAAATTATTCAGTTGACAACAAACTTAATCACAACAGTCTCCGTTTCAGTACGGTACTGTTGTGATTTTTTATATTCATTAGGTTATGACAAAAATTTTAGTTACAGGAGGAACCGGATATATCGGTTCGCACACAGTTGTAGAACTTCAGAAAGAAGGATTCGAGGTTGTTGTAGTAGATAATTTGTCAAATTCCAACATCGAGGTTCTTTCCGGCATAGAAAAAATTACCGGCATCCGTCCCGCGTTTGAAAATATAGACTGCCTGGATTATGTCAGTTTGAGCAAAATGTTCGAGAAACATGCCGGCATAGAAGCCATTATACATTTTGCAGCCAGCAAGGCCGTCGGGGAGTCGGTAGAGAAACCCTTGCTGTATTACCGTAACAATTTGGGTTCCCTGATTAACTTGCTGGAACTGATGCCCGTACACAAAGTTCCCAATCTGGTATTTTCCTCGTCGTGTACCGTGTATGGCCAGCCGGATGTATTGCCCGTAGACGAAAACGCTCCCATCAAACCGGCACTTTCTCCTTATGGAAACACGAAGCAGATAAGCGAAGAAATTATACGCGATACCCTGTATGCGAACGCGGACATGAAAGCGGTTATTTTGCGCTATTTCAATCCAATAGGGGCGCATCCAAGCGCGGAAATAGGCGAACTGCCCAACGGCGTTCCCAACAATCTGCTACCCTTTGTTACGCAGACGGCCATGGGTATCCGTAACAAACTGAAAGTGTTTGGCAATGACTATAATACGCCGGATGGTTCGTGCATTCGTGACTACATAAATGTAGTTGACTTGGCCAAAGCACATGTCATTGCCGTGCAGCGAATGCTGGATGCCAAAACTGACAGCAACATGGAAATCTTCAATCTGGGTACAGGGAAAGGGCTTTCCGTCTTGGAAATCATACGTACTTTCGAAGCCGTCAACAAGGTGAGGGTTCCTTACAAAATAGTAGGGCGTCGTGAAGGCGACATAGAACAAGTTTGGGCAAATCCGGAATACGCAAACAAAGTGCTTGGTTGGCAAGCGCTTGAAAGTGTGGAAGATACTTTGCGCAGTGCGTGGGCGTGGGAGTTGAAACTGAAAGAACGCAGAGAAGGAAACAAGTAAACAATAATGAGCCTGTATCCGTTGAAATTTATCCCTATTGTCAAGGATAAAATCTGGGGAGGACATAAATTAGAGCGGCAGTTCGGCAAAAATCCGGATGGATTGCCGAACATCGGTGAAAGCTGGGAACTTTCCGGTTGCGGTCAGGCCGTTTCTGTGGTGAGGAACGGTTATCTGGCCGGAAATACGCTTGCAGAATTGACAGAGGTATATATGGGAGATCTGGTCGGCGATAAGGTCTACGAACGTTTTGGCCGGACATTCCCCTTGTTGCTTAAGTTGATAGATGCAAACGATGACTTGTCGATACAGGTACATCCCGATGATGAAATAGCCGCACAGAGGCATAATTCGTTCGGGAAAACCGAGATGTGGTATATTCTGGATGCGGATAAAGATGCTTCGCTGATTGTCGGATTTGCAAAAGATACCAATGCGGAGGAATATACGCAGCAGCTGACTGACGGGCAAGTGGAGCATTTGTTGCAAAAAGTCCCGATAGCCAAAGGCGATGCCATCTTCATTCCTGCCGGGTTGGTGCATTCCATTGGCAGAGGCATCGTGTTGGCGGAAATACAGCAGACGAGCGACATTATCTATCGGATATACGATTATAACCGCAAGGATACTTCAGGAAAAACGCGTCAGTTGCACACGGCCGAAGCCTTGGAAGTGATTGACTATTCGGCAAATAGAGAACCGAAAATAGTCTATTCGCCCAACAGAAACCACGCCGTCAATTTGGCCAAATGCCGGTATTTTACAACCAATCTTCTGGAATTTGACCGGACCATAGAGCGGGATTACGCTCCGCTTGATTCGTTTGTGGCATATATGTGTGTGGGAGGTAGCGTAATGCTTGAAACGGATGGCGAGAAAACAGAGCTTGTTACGGGTGAAACCGTGTTGATTCCGGCAATTTTGAACGATGTGCGCCTGACGCCGGCAAACGGAACAGCCAAATTGTTGGAAGTGTATATAGAAGATTGACACAATTGTGAGGCCGACCCAAAAGTCAATAATGACAGAACGGGTCGTCCTCATTTTCCTACACTTGCAATCCCCCGATCAGTTCGTTTATATCGTTTAT
>CAYUYS010000117.1:0-5966 GCA_964449415.1 uncultured Paludibacteraceae bacterium
AAAAAACAGCATATATGTTGCAAATAGATGATACCCTGATTAGTTTTGACGTTCTGGAACAGAAATTTCTCTGCGATTTACAGTCCTGCAAAGGTATTTGCTGCATAGAAGGCGACGCGGGCGCGCCGCTGGAATCCGAAGAGGTCAGGATGCTGGAAGAGTTGCTGCCCGTTGTGTGGGACGATTTGTCGGAAGAGTCGCGCGAAGTCATCAAGCGGCAGGGCGTTTCCTACATAGACGAAGACGGCGAACCGGTTACATCCATCGTGGACGGCGCCGAATGCGTATTCACCTGCACGGATGCCGACGGCATTTGCAAATGCGCCATCGAAAAGGCTTACCGCGAAGGCAGAACCGATTTTTACAAACCCATTTCATGCCACTTGTACCCTATCCGGCTGCAAAAATACAACCAATTCACCGCCGTAAACTACCATCAGTGGTCGGTGTGC
Source organism: uncultured Paludibacteraceae bacterium (assembly GCA_964449415.1). GTDB lineage: Bacteria > Bacteroidota > Bacteroidia > Bacteroidales > Paludibacteraceae > CALUNA01. The sequence goes on from CAYUYS010000117.1 coordinate 453, forward strand.
GCATGTGCGCGCCAATGCGGCACAAAAGCCGGAATGCCGGTTTACAAATTCCTGAAAGAGCCCCTGATACGCCGTTTCGGACAGGCATGGTACGACCAGCTGGAAACCGCCGCCGAAGAAATCGTCCGGATGCTGGCGGAAAAACGTAAAAACAAATAATTCATGGACACCGTAAAAGTAGAAATCATTACCATAGGCGACGAAATCCTGATCGGGCAAATCGTCGACACCAACTCGGCATGGATGGCCGTAGAGCTGAACAAGCAGGGTTTCGAGCTGGCGCAAATCACGTCCGTGCACGACAATGCCGCACACATCGTCGAAGCGCTCAACAACGCATTGGCACGCGCGCAAGTCGTCCTGCTCACCGGCGGCCTCGGCCCCACCAAAGACGACATCACCAAACAAACACTGTGCGAATATTTCCATACGGAGCTGGTTTACAATCGCGAAGTGTATGAAAACAACGAACGGCTGTTCGTCAACCGGCCCAACGTCATGAACAAGCTGACCGCCGCACAAGCCATGGTACCGGCCAACTGCACCGTCATACCAAACAAAGTGGGCACCGCGCCCATTATATGGTTCGAAAAAGACGGCAAAGTCATCGTGTCCATGCCCGGCGTGCCCTGCGAAATGCAAACTGCCATGACAGACGAAGTCATCCCGCGCCTGCAACAGCATTTCAGAACACCGGGCATCCTGCACAAAACCACCATTGTCTACGGCATACCGGAATCGCAAGTCGCCATCCGGCTCGCAAACTGGGAAAACAGCCTGCCGGACAACATGCACTTGGCCTACCTGCCGAACAACGGCATTGTCAAACTGCGCCTGAGCGGCACGGGCGATGACAAGGCGATGCTCGCGCACGACATGGACGAGCGGCTGCAAGGCCTGCTCCCGCTGTTAGGCGATGGAATCGTGGCGCACGAAGACCTGCCGCCGGAACAAATCGCCGGCCGCCACCTGACAGCAAACCGGCTGACCGTGGCCACGGCCGAAAGCTGCACCGGCGGCATGGCAGCCAGACTGCTCACTAGCTTCTCCGGCAGCTCCGCATTCTTCAAAGGCGGCGTGGTGGCCTACTCCAACGAAGTCAAAATGCAGTTGTTGGGCGTACGGGAAAACGATTTGGAAGCCTTCGGTGCCGTCAGCCAACAGGTCGTGGAACAGATGGCCAACGGCGTGCGCCGACTGCTGCACACCGACTACGCCATAGCCACATCGGGCATTGCCGGCCCTACCGGAGGAACGCCCGACAAGCCCGTCGGAACGGTGTGGATAGCGGCCTGCTCGGCTGAAAAAACCATCAGCCAACGCTTCCAATTCGGCTCGTTGCGGGAACAAAACGTACAGCGCGCCGCCCAAGCCGCCATGATCATGTTGTTGCGTATTTTCAAATCATAAAACCTCGCAAGGGCGGTTTCCAAATTATTTTTGACAAACACTTGCATACTAAAAAAATAAACCCTACCTTTGCAGTCCGTTTTTAGCAAGGAAAATAAACAAATAAAATATCAGAGAAATGTCAAGGATTTGTCAGATTACCGGTAAAAAAGCGATGGTAGGAAACAACGTTTCCCACTCGAAACGTCGGACGAAACGCACTTTCGATGTGAATCTGTTTCGCAAAAAATTCTATTGGGTAGAACAAGACTGCTGGATCAGCTTGAACATATCGGCTGCCGGCCTTCGTACCATAAACAAACTCGGTTTGGATGCAGCCCTGAAAGCCGCCGCCGAAAAAGGTTATTTATACGCCTAACAAATTAAAAGAGAACAACCATGGCAAAGAAAGCGAAAGAAGCAAGAGTTCAGGTTATTTTGGAATGCACAGAGCACAAAGCAAGCGGTATGCCGGGTACATCGCGTTACATCACAACGAAAAACCGTAAAAACACGCCCGAACGCCTGGAACTGAAAAAATACAACCCCATTCTGAAAAGAGTAACTGTTCACAAAGAAATTAAATAAACTGTAAAGATATGGCAAAGAAAGCGGTAGCATCCTTGCAACAGGGTGCAGGTCGTACCTATTCAAAGGTAATCAAAATGGTTAAGTCCCCGAAGACGGGTGCTTACGTTTTCCAGGAAGACATTGTTCAGAACGACAGCGTGAAAGCATATTTCGCGAAATGAGAAAATCATGATATAACAAGAAAAGGCATCTGCGAACAGTTTTGTTACCGATGCCTTTTTTGTTTGCCCTAACTCCCGCATTTATGGAAAAGACCCAGACATTCACCGTCGCCGACGAGCAATCGGCCCTCAACCTCGGTTCGGGCACGCTGCCCGTGTTCGGTACGCCGGCCTTGGTGGCCTGCATGGAAAACACGGCCTGGAAAGCCGTTGCAGATTTACAGGAAGGCGAAACCACCGTCGGCATCGGCATGGACATCAAACATCTGAAAGCCTCTGCCATAGGCGAAACCATCACTTGCACGGCACGCATAACAGCCGTTGAGGGACGCAAAATATCCTTCGAGATCGAAGCGCGCAACGAACGCGGCGAGCTGATTGGCACTGCCACGCACGACCGCTTTGTGGTCGATGCGGAAAAGTTTATGGCCAAACTGCGTTGAAAAAAACGAGGGTTTCCGCCTGCATGGCGCGGTTGAAGCAATGCGGCACATCCCACAAGCGCGTAACCAACCGCTCTTCCGCACCTTGCGAAGCCCACACCTGATGCAAGGCATCATAAGCATCCTGCACACCATTTACGGGAAACAACTTGTCGCGCGTGCCGTTGAAAAAGAGCATCGGCTTGGGGCAGGCAATGGACGCGGCGTGCGGATAATCCATGTAACGCACCAGACCCGGCAGCAACATAGCGTAGGCCGAACCGCCTTTCAGCTGGTTATTACCCGGCACGAGCAAAGCATCTGTGGTGCAGAGCCAGCACACGGCAGCTGCCGCACTGACCTTGTCGGTGGCCGCCGCAAGCATCCACGCACGCCAAGCACCCATGGAGAAACCGAGCGCACCGACGCGCGCCGCATCCACACAAGGCAACGATGCCAGAAACTCCGCACTGCGCATGTCATCGGCCAGCATCAGGCCGCCCAACGAATAGCCCAACTGCATCAGATTGGCAGCCAGCGCCTGCTGGAGCGCATATTGCGTGCCGCCCTGCGCCTGCCGGTCGCCCCACATCAGCGCGTCGACGGCAAGCACCACATAGCCCGCACGCGCAAACGCATCCGCTACGTACACGCTGTCGTAGTTGCGCCGCACCCAGTCGTCGGCATCGGCAGAGACGCCGGCCGGCACATCGAACGGACGCACCATTTTTTCCTTGCCAATGCTGAAATGCGCCCCGTGGTCGTGCAGCATCAGGATGGCGGGAAAAGGCCCGTCGCCATCCGGGACGAGCAGGTAGGCGGGCACACGCGACCATGCCGACACGTTGAACAGGATTTTATGCGCGGTGTATCCATCGCGCCGCTCGGAAGCGAGCAACACACTGTCGAAGGAGACGGCGGGCGGGAAAGTTCCCGCGCACGCAAGCAGGCAATCGCGTGCCTGCGCACGCCATTCGGCAAAAGGCAACTGCGAATTGTGCCACGCCATCGGAAAATCCAGCCCGCTTTTCATGGCTTGGGCATAGTCCGGCAGATAGCCGGTGATTTCCGTGCGCGGCTGCGCAACGGAACAAACCATCGCACACAGGCCTATCAGCAATATGCAGAGACACTTTGTCATGCTCACTTGCGTCGGTTGCGGCCGCGCGGCACGACATTCCAATCGTTCCAAAAGCCCTCGTTGAAGTCGGTCTTGCGGCGGTTGTCGTAAGCGCGGTTGCCCTTGGCCGGTTCCAGTTCAATGTCACGCTGCGCCGCAAAAGCATGTGTCAGCTTGGCAAACTGGTCGGCAAAAATATCGAAGAAGGTAAACTTGTGGGTGATTTCAATGTCGCCGACCATGATGTCGCGGTCGCCGACCACATCGTTAATCATGCCGAGCAGGCGTTTGGGCGTGATGCCCTGCCGTTCGCCCAAGTTTATTTTCATGCGGATTTTCTCGCCTGTCTTTTTCTTTTTGGTGCGCGGTTCCTTTTTGCCGGCAGGCTTGTCAGACCCGTCCTGTTGGCGTTTGCGCGACTTGCGGGCGGCGGGCTTTTCCTCTATGTTCAGGTCGGGCGCATCCTTGTAGTCGTCCAAGAGACGGTTAAACTCCTCGGACAGGAAACGCTTGATGACATCCTCCTTGGAGAGGTATTCCAGTTGCTTCATGATTTGCGGCAGGTAGGCATCTATCTGTTCGTTCACCTCCACATGCTGCATTTTGTTTATCATGTTGAAGAGCTGTTTCTTGCACACATCCAGCCCGCTCGGAATCAGTTGCCGCTCAAAATCGCGTTTGAGCATCCGCTCGATGGCTTTGATTTTGTATTTCTCCTTGCTGTGTATGATGGACACGGAAACGCCCTTTTTGTTGGCGCGCCCCGTGCGGCCGCTGCGGTGCGTGTAGACTTCCACGTCATCGGGCAGGTTGTAGTTGATCACGTGCGTCAGGTCGCTCACGTCCAGCCCGCGCGCCGCCACATCGGTGGCCACCAGCATTTGCAGGTTGTGTATGCGGAATTTCTGCATCACCGCATCGCGCTGCGCCTGGCTCAGGTCGCCGTGGAGTGCATCGGCATTGCAGCCGTCGTGCATCAGTTTTTCGGCCACCTCCTTGGCTTCCTGGCGTGTGCGGCAGAATATGATGGCGTAAATGTCGGGATGCATGAACAGGATGCGTTTGAGCACGAGGTAGCGTTGTTTGGCCTGGCAGAGGTAATAGATATGCTGCACGTTTTCCGTGCCCGAATTGCGTTCGCCCACGGTGATTTCCTTGTGGTTTTGCATGTACGTGCGTGCTATGCGCGCTATCTCGTTGGGCATGGTGGCCGAAAACAGCAGCGTGCGGTGTTCGGTCGGCATTTCCTGCAAGATGGTTTCTATGTCATCCTTGAAGCCCATGTTGAGCATTTCGTCGGCTTCGTCGAGGACGAGGTTTTCCACCGCATCGAGGCGCACTTTGCCGCGTTGCAGCAGGTCGATAAGCCGCCCGGGTGTGGCCACCACGATGTGCGGCGTGCTGTCCAATTGGCGCAGCTGCACGCGAATGTCTTCGCCGCCGTAGACAGGCACGATACGAATGTCCGGCAGGCCGGCGGCATAGTTACGCAAGTCCCGGCATATCTGTATGCACAGTTCGCGCGTCGGCGACAGCACCAGCGCCTGCGTTTGCCGGCGGCCGGGTGCCAGCATGTTCAGGAGCGGCAGGCCGAAAGCGGCCGTCTTGCCCGTGCCCGTCTGCGCAAGCGCCACCAGGTCTTTTTGTTCGTGCAATAGAAAAGGGATTACCCGTTCCTGCACGGGTGTGGGGGTCTCGAATCCGAGGGCTTTCACAGCTTGCAGGATTTCGTCTTTGAGTTCTAATTCTTGAAAAGTCATATACTTGGAAAAACAGCCGCAAAGATAGGAAGATTTCGCGTAATGTCGGCCATGCGCCGGAAAACGTTTTT
>CAYUYS010000118.1:0-5917 GCA_964449415.1 uncultured Paludibacteraceae bacterium
ATATTATGATGTTTTGCCGTACAGCACAGGGTTCAGCTGCGGATCGTTATACATTTTCATTTGCTTGTACACTTTCATAATCCGACTGCCTGCCGCGTAAGCATCCAGCAGCTGTGTGATGGCCGTCATCAAATCCGTCCGCTGTTCCAACAGGACATGCAGCTTTTCCGAACATTTCCGGACATGTTCCGCATCCGTATCGGTACGCTCCGTTTCCTTGCGCATGTGGTATATTTTGAGATACAGGATGGACAAACGGTCTATGGCCCACGCCGGACTTTCCGTGTTGATTTTTGCGTCGGGCAGCGGCCGGACAGAACGATATTGTTCCCAGAAATAGCTGTCAATCAACTCGACCAGATCCGTCCTGTCCTGATTCGATTTGTCAATCCGGCGTTTCAACTGCAAAGCCGCTTCCGGCCGGATATGCGGGTCGCGGATAATGTCTTCCAAGTGCCACTGCACCGTGTCAATCCAGTTTTTCAAATACAGATAGTATTCAATGCTTTTTTCCGGATAGGGATTCTGCACGGGCGCATCCACGTTGTCCGTTTGATGGTATGTCCGGATCGAAGCCTCAAAGATGGCATCACATTTTTCTACAAAAGTCATCATACTTCATGGGTTTTCTATGGCGTTTTTATCAATATTTCCAGATGAATCCGCGTTTGGCGACACATATTGCACAGCCGAACGAATTGCCGAACTGCGTTCCGAAGTCTGCACCGATGGACAGCCCGATATCCAATCCCCATAACTTTGGAAAATACTTCTCCACGTTCAGCACGATGGCCGTATTGTCGCTGCGGGACGGCACGGAGTAAGTTCCGTAGTTGCTTGCATGCGATGCCATTAACTTATATTTATACGAAAAAATATCGCCCATCAGTCCGACATAATGTGCTTGTGTACGGTTGTTTAACGTATAGACTGTGCCATTGGCATTGTACACCGGCGATGTGATAAACGGCGTTCCTACGGTGCGGTAATAATGATTCCAGCCGTTCCGGTAAATCGAATTGCAGAAATAGGAATCCGCCCCGCCAAACACCAGTCCATCCAAATCGTGTGTCGGGCCGGACTGGTCGCTCGTATTTACATATTCGTATACGATTTTGCTGACAAAGGGTATCCACGACTGCTCAAAAGCAATGCCCCATACGCCATCCGGCCAATTCATGGCGTTCCACAAAATGCGTATGGGACCATCTTCAAACAGGTTTTGCCAATAGGCGTGCAGTTTCCAACGGTCGAATTTTACATCCAATGCCAATTGTTGCGAGCCGATATGATTTCCTTGGGCATTTAACTGGTCATTGCTCATTGTGCCGCCGGCACCGGCAGTAAAGATGTTCCAGAAATCGCTGATTGTCTGCCCCAGATCACCGTATACGGGCGATATGCCTCCCCATTGGGCCACGTGATGAAATTCATAGCTGACATTTACCGGCAAACGGCCCCCGATGCGCCCTCCGACAAATTTGTGGTGCAGGAGCGCGTCGGATATGTACACGTCGTCGGTAAACCAGGCATGGGTCAGGCCGCCCTTTATTTCCACATATCCCCACGTGAAGGGTACGGCGGTGTAGTCTTCTATGCCGACCGTAATACGCGGCATGGGACGGGCATTTTTCGAGAAAAGGAATCCTCCGCTCGACAAATCCGGATCCTGATTGCCCCATGTGTCGGGCTTGATGCCCAAGGTACAATCGAAAACCAAAAGCCGCACTTTGGCGTATGCTTCCTGTACAAACGCACGGACACCATCGGCATCGGCTTGTCCGATTGCCTCCAAGCCAAATCCGTAATCATACCACCGTTGCGGCGACGACAAGTCTTTCGCTATTTTGGCCGACAGATTGGCGCTGTGCGGCCGCGCGGAAACCGTACCATAACGGTTGGTCTGCAACCAGAACGGCAAAAATTCGCCGGAAGAGGTATAGCCTTCCACACCGACACGATAAAAAATCGAGTCGGTCTGTGCGCGGGTTGCTATGGCAAACAGCACCACGATAGCGAAACAAACCGTTTTCCGCATCTTATTCCCAACTGTACAAATCATTCAAGATATTTCCGTTTTCATCTGCTCCCAAGCCGAAATAACCCTTCCCGGCAATGGTGAAACCAATGGCATTTTCGCGTCCGCCATTCGGTAAATAGCCGCGCAAGCACCATGTGTCGGTATCGATGTCATACTCCAGCAATCCGTCGTAAAATTCTTCGCGTGTTTCTGTTCCGCCAAAAAAACGGCCGCCAATCACATAAATACGGTTGTCCACGGCTGTTGCGGCAGCAAACACGCGGCCACGACCGGGCAGGCTGCTTTTCTTGTGCCATTCTGCCGTTTCCGGTGTAAATTCCCACCAGTCGTTCAAGTTGTAGGTATTATATCCGGTGCCTGCAAAACAACGGCTCCCGACGGAACAACCCGTTGCGGCCATGCGGCCATTAATTGTACCGTCTCCGTATTTGGTCCATTCGTCCGTTTCCGTATCGTATCGGTAGACTGTCGAAGAAAATCCATCAAAGAATCCCAATCCCACGTAAATATATTTATCGACAACAAACGATACCGCGCCATCCGTATTGGCAGCCGGATAATCGGCCTTGCGTTCCCAGCTTGCCGTTGCAGGGTCGTAGCACCACCAGTCGCGCAGGTAGCAGGAATCCACATACACGCTACCGTTAAACCCGAGGCCGGCATACAATTTCCCGCCGCATGACGCGGCAACCGCTTTTACGCGGGCCTTGGATGGCAAATGCGGCAACTCCGTCCATGTGTCCGCTTGCGGATCATATTGCCAGCAATCGTTCAGATAACCGGATTTTGTGCCCGTGCGGCCGCACAACACGTAGGCCTTCTCGTCCAACACGGCAGTTGCCGCCGATGCGCGTCCTACCGGCAACGGAGAACATGCCGTAAACGCAACCGGATTTTCCGGCTCCAAAGGCTTGCATGCGAACAAGACTATGCCCGATAAAATGCCCACTATGTATGTTCTTGTGCTCATTTGAAATATTTTCCAACAATAGGCAAATTGCGCAACGGGAAATCGCGCTTAACCACGAGCACGATATACGCAAGCAACCACACCGTACTCAAAACATAGTTCAGCCAAATATATGGCGTAACGGCATAATAATGAACGGCCAAGAGCAACAAAGCCACAACGGTGTACAAAGCCAGCGATTTCAGATCGTACGGGATTTTCATGTGTTTCTGGCCGATAAAATACGAAGCCAGCATCATGACGAAGTAGCAAACAAACGATGCCCATGCCGAGGCCATGTAGCTGTATTTGGGTACAAACAGCACATTTATGACAATGGTTATGACACAACCCAACAACGAAAAATACGCGCCGTATCGTGTTTTGTCGGTCAGCTTGTACCACAGCGACAAGTTAAAAAACACGCCCTGAAAAGTGTATGCGAACAACACGACCGGCACAACCTGCAGCCCGGACCAGTAATCGCTTCGGATAATCAATTTGAAAATATCCAGATAGAAAATCATGCCGAGCAATATCAGGAAGGAGAATATCACAAAATATTTCATGGCAGCGGCATAAGCGGCCGGGCTGTTCTCGTCCTTGTGCTGTGCAAAAATGAAGGGCTCATAAGCATAACGGAAAGCCTGCGTGAACATCATCATGACCATGGAAATCTTGAAACAGGCACCGTAAATGCCCAACTGTCCGGCGGCATATTCCTTGTCGGCAAACAGGAAGGGGAAAATGATTTTGTCCACCGTCTGGTTCATTATGCCGGCAATGCCCATAACCAGCAACGGCAAGGAATAGGCAAGTATTTTTTTCAGCAGCCTGAAATCCGGCTTGAACGTGGCCTGCAAAATATCCGGCAGCAACGCCAATGTTACCAAGCCGGTAGAAAACAGATTGGCCACGAACACGTAACCGACACCGTAAGACGGGTCATAAAACCAATCGACCGTTTGCGGCGCTTTTTGCATAAGCCACGGACAAACGACCAGAAAGAAAATGTTCAGCAGGATATTGACCAATATCATGAACAGTTTCAAGGCCGCGAACTTGACAGGCCGCCGCTTGTAACGCAAATACGCAAAAGGAATACAACCGAAAGCATCCAAGCTGACCACAATGCCCAGCATGGCAATGAATTCCGCATGTGCAGGATAGCCCAGCACATTGGCCAAAGGTTGTGCAAACAAAACGCAGCAAACGGCAAAAACCAACGACGTAAAACCGACCGAAAACAGGGTTGTCCCATACACGCGGGGCACATCGGCACTTTCCTTGTTGGCAAAACGGAAAAAGCCCGTTTCCATGCCATACGTCAGAATGACAAGCAACAATGCCGTCCAGGCATATAGGTTGGTTACAATGCCGTAGTCTGACGATTGTTCCAACACGAACGTATAGAGCGGAACCAGCAGCCAGTTAAGGAATTTGCCGACAATACTGCTCATGCCGTAAATTGCCGTTTCCTTGGCCAAAGTCCGCATTTGTTTTCCTGCAACCATTTTCTAACTGAAAAAAGCAGCAAAGCCGCGACACTTGTTCGCAACTTTGCTTGTCGTTTCATTAATGGCCGCAAAGATAAGAAATAAAAACGGGAAAACCGGTTTATAACCGACAGAATCAGCTAATATGCTGATTCTGAGAAATACCAAATAGATATAATAACTTGGCACCGGTTATACCAATCTGACAATTTTACTGTACCGGTTTCCTGCTATTTTCCCGACAGTGCTTTTTTTGCATCTGCATTTCCCTGATCTGCAGCTTTTTGATACCAGTAAATAGCCTGTACTTGATCCTGCCTCACACCATGACCATAATAATAACACATACCCAAATAATATTGCGCATCTGCATCTCCCTTCCAAGCAGCCTTGCTAAACCAAGAAGCGGCTTCCCCATAATTCTGCATCACGCCATCGCCAAAATAATAACACACACCCAAATAATATTGCGCCTTCACCATGTCCTGCTCGGCAGCTTTTTGAAACCAATAAGCAGCCTGCTGAGAATTTTGGGGAACACCATCGCCCTCCTTATAATATACGCCTAAATTATATTGCGCATCAACATTTCCCTGCTCGGCAGCTTTTTGAAGCCAGAACGCAGCCTGCTGGGGATTTTGAGGAACACCATCGCCGAAACGGTAACAGTTTCCCAAATTGTATTGCGCACTTACATTTCCCTGCTCTGCCGCTTTTTGGAACCAGAACGCAGCCTGCTGGGGATTTTGGAAAACACCATTGCCGTTCTTATAACACAATCCCAAACTATATTGCGCCCTTACATTTCCCTGCTCTGCTGCTTTTTGATACCAAGAAACTGCCTGTGTATGATCCTGCGTCACGCCATCACCATAACGATAACAGTTCCCCAAATTATACTGCGCATCTGTATGTCCCTGCTCTGCAGCTTTTTGATACCAGTAAACTGCCTGCTTATAATCCTGCACCACGTCACTACCATAATAATAACACACAGCCAAATCATATTGCGCATCTGCATTTCCCTCTTGTGCAGCTTGTTCAAGTTGCTGGACAGTTGCCAGGCCACCTTGTGCCCTTACATTTCCAACCATCGATAAAGCAATGCCCATTACTAACAAATACTTTTTCATAATACATAACATTTAACTTACCACTGCAGATCCGAAGTAGTAGAATAAAAAAATAAGAAAGCGTGGAACTGCTATGCTACCACACTTAAGTTGGACATCGTGGAGAAAAACCGTATTCAGTATATTGCAGCAACTCGCGCCGCAGCGCAATAACCATTATGCCACCTCTCTGAATAAGTCTTGAACTTCCCACATTCCCAACTTAGGGATCAGCATAACGCTTCTTTTAAAACAATATGTCCGGAAACGGACGAGCCGCATCCGCGCGCAAAAGTAGCAATAACCCGCGAAAGTAACA
>CAYUYS010000119.1:0-5901 GCA_964449415.1 uncultured Paludibacteraceae bacterium
TATTGCAATAAATATCGTGTTTACACCACACGGAGCGGAAGGCAAATCTGCAAGGGAATTGCCTCCGGCGGTGGTGCGGGCTGAACAGCAGCGGTGCGGCTATTGCACCGGAACCTTTCGGGCGATTTGCCCCGAAGCGGATGTGACGCAGACCAGGTATATGCCTTTAGTGCCGACCGGGATATGCACGTCGCCTTGCGCTGCGGCTCGGCTGAACAGGCATTTGCCCGTGAGGTCGAAACACCGCAGTTGCGCATCCGCGGGCAGGTTGCTTAGGTGAATGCTGCCGGCCGTGCCGGTGATGCTGATGTCCGCTGCCTGATGTTGGGGCAGGGCAGTTGTGCCGGTTGCTTGGTCGAACAGCAGGGCCTCTTCTTGTGTGAAGAAGAGCCACTGTTGCGATGCCTTGCCGCTGGAATAGGCAATGGGAGTAGGCTGCAGGCTTAGGTTGAAGTCTAAGGCCAGGTTCGCATCCGGGTTGCCCACAAGGCTGAAGGACTGGGTGGTGAGGGTGGTGCTCCCGTTGCTGTCGGTGGCTGTGCCGTCTATTGTGCGGATAAGCTGGAAGAGACTGGCGTTGGCATCGGTCTCGTTGCGGTCAACCACCAGCACATTGCCGTCGTTGGTCAGTACGGATAGGTAGTTGCCGGTGGCTGCGTTCTTTATGGTGTACCTTCTGTCAGCCGGCAGGTATTCGAGCAACCATGCGGCGTGTTCGTCGGCCAGCGCCTGCCGGCCGGTGTATGCAGCCAGTTGCAGCGTGCCGTCGTTGTCGCGTAAGTAGGAGGTGTAGCGCCCGTATTGTTCGCCGTTGGGCTTTATATAATACTTGGTGGTGTCGCTTGTTACTTTGAGCGAGAAGCCCGGCGTAGGCATGTACTCCCAGCTGTTTACAGGCAGGCCGTCTTCGGTAAAGGCTTGCGTGACGATGCAATTGAATATGTACTGGAACTCGCTGCCGGAGTCTTCGCTTGCGCCGTTTATGCCTATGGCGTAGTCGCTCCCGGTCGCGTTCTTCAGCCAGAAGTGAACGCCCGATTGCTGCACGTATACGGAGCTGTCGCCGGTGATGAGCCACGCCACTTCGTTGGCGCGATGCCCCTTCCATTTGCCGTCGCTGTCGAACAGGTCGCCCCAGTCGCTACGCGTGCCGCTGCCCATGGCATGGTTCAGCTCGTGCAGCATAGTGCCGGTTTGTTGATAGGACGTGCTAGAGCCGAACCGCACCCAACCCTCGTAATTGGCGTCGGCAGTGGATACGCCGGGGTCGTAGTTGAACCACACGTGCTTGGAGATGCTGGTCCAGTCGTAGTACAGTTGCTGTGCTTGCCGGGCGCATGCTTCCAGCCTGTTGTACACGGTGTAGTCGGCATCGTCGGTTTCGTTGTGGTTGTTCGTGTAGGTCAGGTTGCCTGCCGGGATGGTGTATATGCACATAGCATCGCCGTAGTAGGTCTCTTCCGGGCTGATGGTGGTGATGTACGGCCGGACGTAGTAGCGCGTGGTTGGCTGCAGGTCTGTCAGTCTGCACAAAAAGCTGGTGCCGGTCTTGCTCAGGTAGGTGGTCGAGGCGTCATCCAGGGTAGGGTTGCCGGTAGTGTTCCAGCATACGCCTCCGGTTTTGAAGCCGCCGTCGGCTAAGTAACACTCAAAGTCCACGCGGCAGAAAGCTCCTGTGGAGCCGGCCGCGAAATCGTTGCGGAATTGCATGGTAGGCTCGCCCTGTGCGTGGAACGCGCAGCAACAGAGCATGCAGATCATCAGCGTAGTCTTTTTCATGAGATGATAAGTATAAGGTTGTACATTTGGTTTTTCGGGCAAAAGTAGCATCTGCCGGGCGTTCCGCAGGTGGGCAGAGCGGTCAAAAAGGTCGAATTACGTGTCAGCGGTTGCTTTTTGTGGGGGGAAATGCGTGTGCAGAGCCTTAATGAGAGCAGAGGGCAACCCTTACCCATCGTTGATTGGTTGGATTGCCCTCTTTGGCCGGTTGGCAGGAAGGGGGTTTATTCCGGCACAATGTCGAACTCAAACCGGTAGTCTGCGTAGGGAATGCGGTAGCTCTCTAATGGCAGTGCGCCCCAGCTGTTTACGCACCCCATGCCCATTTGCCTTTTGTCAATGCAGAGTGAGGTCAGCGGGTCGGCCGGCAGTTCGTGGCTATGTCGTTGTCCTTTGTCCCTGCCGTCGTCCAGCTTGTCGATGGTGTAGTGCAGCGCGCTCGCTTCGAAGGGTTCGGCGGCACGTATGGTTATGCCCTTGCCGTTGCGTTGGGTCAGGGTCAGGTAGCGCAGACCGCTACGGTTGCCGTTCTCCTGCGGCCGGATGTAGGGGTAGAACTGCTCCGTGACGGTTTGCGTGTACTTACCCACAAAGGCCGAGCTGTTGCGGTCTGTGTAGTTTTCGTGCGGCCCGTGTCCGTAGTAGGTCAGGTATTCCATCTCTTCGTCGAGTGATACCTGCATGCCGAAGCGGAACATATCCGGGATGTCTTGCTTCTCGCCGGCCTGCAGGCTTTGCCGCACAGTCAGTGTGCCGCCGGGCGACACGGTGTATTCCAGCGTCAGCGTGCCGCCGATGCGTTCCATGTCGTATTGGGCGGTAATGCGCAGGGTGTTCCCTTGCCTTTGCCAGCTGAAGTCCGTCTGTTTCAGGTGCGGGTGTTTCCACACGGCGTAGCGGTGTTGCAGGTTAGCCCCGAAGTCGTTGTCGGTGGGTGCGCGCCAGAAGTTGGGCTTCAGCTGTGCGCCATCCGCCAGCAGCTCTTCGCCCTTGTTTACGTAGGAACTCAGGAAGCCGTTGTGCTTGTTGAAGTCCATGCATACCCGGCCGGCCCGGACGCGCAGGTAGTTCCCATCGTTTTCCACCACTTGTATGTCCTCCGGAGTGTAGGTGGAGGGTGGGCAAGCCATCGTTCCTACGGCTTCCCGCACGGGCAGTTGCTGGCGGGCGATTACCCAGCCGGCGGGCAGCAGCTGGTGGGCCGTCTTCCGGATGTATTCCACGTTGAGGAAGAGTTCCGCCTGCGGGCAGACGGCACTCAGGTCGTAGGCAGCCGTATAGTTGGCTTTGGCCTGCGGAGCTACGGTCAGGTTGTCAATGATGCCGCTCTGCACGCTTTCGCCGTCGGCCAGCAGTGTCCATTTGAGGTAGATGTCGGCGGTGGGGATAAAGAAGTTCTCGTTGAACACCTCGAGGCTGCCCGTCTCGGCATCGGTCAGGCTTGTCCAGATGTTCTGGTAGAAGTACTGTATTTCATGAGCGTGCGGGTTGAAGGTGCGGTCGGGTGCCACCATGCCGTTGCACAGGAAGTTGGTGTCGGAAGCATCGTATTTGTTCCAGTCGCCGCCGTAGGCAAAGAACCAGATGCCGTCCTTGTTCTGCTGCAACAGCCCTTGGTCGGCAAAGTCCCAGACGAACCCGCCTTGATAGCTCGGATACCTGCGCACCAAGTCCCAGTATTCCTTAAAGCCGCCGCCCGAGTTGCCCATGGCGTGTGCGTATTCGCACTGGATAAGCGGTTTGGCCGGGTTGTTCTTGGCGTAATGCTCGCAATGGTTGTAGTCGGCGTACATGGGGCAGTATATGTCGGTAAATTCGTTGCCGTGCGCCTGCTCGTATTGCACGGGGCGGGTGTTGTCGTTGGCCTTTATCCAGCGGTAGGCTTCCTCGAAGTTGCGCCCGAAGCCGGCTTCGTTCCCGAGCGACCAGATGATCACGCTGGCGTGGTTGCGCGCACTTTGCACGTTGCGTTGGTTGCGTTCTAAGTGGGCCTGCGCATAGTCCGGCCGTATGGCCAGGGTCTTGTCGCCGTAGCCCATGCCGTGGCTTTCTATGTTGGCTTCGGCCACCACATACAGGCCGTATTGGTCGCACAGCTCGTACCAGCGGCTGTCGTTGGGGTAGTGGCAGGTGCGCACGGCATTGATGTTGAGTTGCTTCATGGTGCGTATGTCCGCTATCATGCGCTCTTCGGAAACGACATAGCCGTGTACCGGGTCCAGTTCGTGGCGGTTCACGCCCTTAATCAATACGGGTTGGCCGTTTACGAGCAACTGTGCGTCCTTGATTTCCACACTGCGGAAGCCAACCTTGAACGGAATCACTTCCAACACAGTGCCTTTGTCCTTCAGGGTCAGCTGCAGGTGGTAGAGCACCGGCGTTTCCGCACTCCACTTGTCCGGGTTGCTGACGGCCATGCTGGTTTTCACGGTTTTCCCGTTCGACCTGACTTCCTGCGTCCCGATGGTGTTCCCGGCCGGGTCGGTCAGGAGCACTTCGGCCACGCAGCCCGACGAGGCGGCGGAGAAGTCTATCTCGATGGCCAGCTCGGCGTGGGTGTAGGTGTCGTCCAGATTCGTCTGGTAGCGCACGTCATCCATGCGTTTGCTGTGGCGGGCATACAGGTAGGAGTCGCGTGCAACGCCCGTGAGGCGCAGGAAGTCCTGATCTTCCAGATAGGTGCCATCGCACCAGCGGAACACCTGGAAGGCTATCAGGTTCTTGCCGGGCTTCAGGTAGTTGGTGATGTCGAACTCGGCGGCCAGCTTGCTGTCCTCACTGTAGCCTACGTATTTGCCGTTTACCCACAAGTACAGGTTACTGGTCACCGACCCGAAATGCGCCATAACCGTTTTGCCTTTCCAGTCGGCGGGAATGTCTATCTCGCGGCGGTACGAGCCCACATAGTTGTTCTCTGTCGGCACCTCGGGTGGGTTGCTGCTGAATTGGTTGCGCCAGGCATAGCCGGTGTTCACATACACCGGGTTGCCGTAGCCGTGCAGCTCCAATATGCCGGGCACTTGCATGGTGCTCCACGAGGCATCGTCGTAGCCGAGGGCGAAGAAGTTCTCCGGCCGGTGGTTGGGCGAGGGCGCAAAGTTGAATTTCCACGTCCCGTTCAGCGACAGGTAGTTCCCGGACGCGGCCGGCCGCCCGGCCCGGGCCTTGTCTGCGGTCTCGTAGGCGAAGTAGTTGGTGTGCATGGGAGCACGGTTCACTTGGTTGACTTGTGGGTTCTTCCACTCGTCCTTTTGAGCGAGTGCGCCTGCCGACACAAACAGCAACGCACACGCAGCCAGTTTGGGAATGTTCATAAGGTGTTTTTTTAGGTGATTAAACTATTTGTCTATTGTTCCCCGCAAAAGTAAGGCTTTATTTGTTACACAAGGTTTGTTTTGGGTTCAAAAGGGGAGGTTATTGTGGCATGCCGGCGGGTTCGTCCTTGCCGGACAAGCCCGCCCGGCGGGCGGCTTGCAGCCTTGCCTTGCTTCGCGGTTTGGGGCGGTGGTGCGGCCCGATGGAGCCGGCGCAAGGCCCGCCGGGCGGAAAAGTGCCTGTTTTTGGCGGATATGTCTGCCAGATTGACCTAAAATTCAACCCCCGATTGCGAAAAAAACGCTCTATTTGCCCGAACGTTTTCCGAGGCAGCAGGCGACTGCCGAAGAAGCGGAGATTATTCACCAATTACTAACTTTAATGTTTATCATCATGAAGAAAGGATTATTCTTGGGAGCTGCCCTGATGGCGGCTATCGGCGCGGCAAGCGCGCAGACAGATGTAGCGAGCGATCATTTGACGAACGCAGACTTTGATGAGGGGACTATCGTGTTCCTGAAGGAAGACAACGGCACTGCAAATGCCGATGCCGTGCGCATTGGCACAACGGGATGGGTCTACACTATTTACGGGTGGACCAATGCTTCTGTAGTGGGGAACAATGCCGTACAGATTGCCACGGCAGAGTATGGTCTGACCACATCCTCGCCCGACGGGCTGAATAGCACTACTCCCCCGGCAACCGATGCACAAGGCGGTACAACCGGCGCGTGCCTGCACATGTCGGCAGCGTGGGGAGACGATGCCATACTGACGCAGGAAGTAACCCTACCGGCCGGAAGGTAC
>CAYUYS010000120.1:0-5858 GCA_964449415.1 uncultured Paludibacteraceae bacterium
AAAGACAAGATACTCTGATGCAGAACTGGAAGAGTTCAAGGCTTTAGTTATTGAGAAATTAACCAAAGCGCAACGAGAATACGATGATTTGCGGGCGGCAATTGCCAATGCAGGCAATGATGTCATGGATACCTCGCCGACATTCAAAGTGCTGGAAGAAGGTGCAGCCACGCTGAACAAGGAAGAGGCCGGACGGCTTGCGCAACGTCAAATGAAATTTATACAACATTTGCAGGCAGCATTGGTGCGTATAGAGAACAAAACCTACGGTATTTGCCGGGAAACCGGGAAATTGATTCCGAAAGAACGCTTGCGGGCTGTGCCGCATGCCACGTTGAGCATTGAAGCAAAAGAAGGTAAATAGCAACCATTCGTTGATCGACAAAATAAAATGCCAATTTGCCAATAGCCGTTGGCGGGTTGGCTTTTTTCGTATCAGACACAAAAAACACATCACATGAAACTTTCCGCAAGAATTTGGGCCGTTATCGTCGTTGTGCTTATTTTGGTAATCGACCAAGTTGTGAAATTCCATATCAAACTGCATTACCCGCTTGGCGGATATGTCGAGGTTTTCCCATGGTTTCAGATTTGTTTTGTTGAAAACGATGGGATGGCATTCGGCTGGGAAATGGGAAGCAAACTGTTTCTGACCTTGTTTCGCATGGTTGCCATCGGTTTCTTATGCTATTACATCCACCGCCTGATACGGCAGCAAGCCCGGAAAGGTTTCATTATCACCATTGCCTTGGTGCTGGCCGGCGCAATCGGCAATCTGATAGACTGCCTGTTTTACGGGCTCATTTTCAGCGAAAGCACCTTCGGGCAGATTGCCACTTTGTTTCCCGAAGGAGGTGGATATGCCCCGCTGTTTTATGGGAAGGTTGTGGACATGCTGTACTTTCCGCTCATACACAATTCCGCCGGAGAAGTGTTGTTTTTCCGCCCCGTATTCAACATTGCCGATTCCGCCATTACGATAGCCGTTTTCCTGATGCTGTTGTTTTACAGAAAAGACCTTAACGAGAGTTTGGACAAAGCTCCTGACCAAAAATGAATGTCATGTCCTCCGTGACCAAAATATTGTACTGCGGTCTGCTCTTAACGACATTGGCAGCGTGCAACCGCCGCCCGGAGGGTGTATTGTCGCGTTCGGACATGCGCAAAATCCTCATTGACCTGCACAAAACGGACGGGCTTGTCGGTGTGAAGAAATACAGAGGCGAACAAAAAGACGAATGCTATCAGGCCATTCTGGCCGATTATGGCATTTCGCAGGCACAATTCGATTCGTCCATTGTGTGGTACTCCGGCAAGCCGAAGACCTTTGAGAAAATATATACCGAAGTGTTGGAAGCGTTGCAAGCGGAGGACGATGCCCTGTCGCAACTGCTCCAGCGCCGGAAATTGCAGGAAAGAGCACGAAAACCGGAACTGGCATTTCTGGATTCGCTCAGCCCCAAAATACGGACACAAGCACCCGATTCGCAACGCGTATACATAGACATGCTGTTTGGACACTATCCGAAACCCAAGCGGGAAGCATTCCCCATGCGTTGCATATTCCAAGTACAATTGCAGGACAGCATATTCCGGACGCTGCAGGACACAACCCAACAACAGCCCCCAACAACAAACGCCGGCCTGCCCGGCACTATCAGGGAGCAAGGAATGCTGCCCGAAGAAGCGAGAGCAAAATAAACACCGCCATGAAAATAATGAGCCACTACACGTGCATCGATGCAACGACCATACGCCCCCGCATGATTGTGGAAATAGACGAAGGCGGTCGTGTCAACGGATTGTGGTCGTTCGATGACATGCTGCACGAACCGGCCGCCACTGTTTTTACAGACGGGGTCATATCGGGAGAGCTACTTGCCCCTGTCTCCATGCATCCGGACGCTGATGCCTTTTCCGCCATAGCCGCGTGCACACGCCCCATTCGCGTCGGTGAACGCAACAAACTCCTTGTCTGGAAAGCGCTGGATTTGGCTGCACGCAAGTTTACCCCGCAAAGTCATTTCTGCGACCTGTGCGCACGCCTTCTGAACTCGGCGCAGACAATTGCCGTGGCGGCAGAAACATTCAGCGACTCGGAAGTAAGGGCTCCCGGTGGATAACTCGGAATGAGCACACGCTCCGACACACAGGCACAAACCGCATCGGATATGCCGTTCCCCTCGTTGCCCATTACGATAATGCCGCTATCGGCCAAGGATTTCTCATAGATATTCTCGCCATCTAAGAAAGTGCCGTACACCGGCACGCCGGCCGCCAATTCCCCTTCCAGGAACGCCGGCAAATCCACGTAGTGCACTTGCACGCGCGCCAAAGCCCCCATGGTTGCCTGTACGACCTTCGGATTATACACATCCGCGCAATGCGGAGAGCACAGAACGTGCTTGATGCCGAACCAGTCGGCTATGCGCAGGATAGTGCCCAAGTTGCCCGGGTCCTGAATATCGTCCAAGGCCAGCCGCAAACCCTCGCGCCGCATGTCCGATACGCTATCCGCGCGTTTTTCAAACACGGCCAATACCTGCTGCGGGGATTTCTGGAGAGAGACCGCAGCCAACTCATCGCGCGTTACTTCACAAACTTCGGCCGCTTGGGCGGCATCGTGGGTGCGTAACCATTCGGGCAAGGCCACCAACACACGGCACGGGAAGCAAGGCAACAACTCCGACACCAGCTTGTCGCCTTCGGCAATGAACAGCCCTGCTGCATCGCGTTTCTTTTTCTGTTCCAACGAACGAATCAGTTTTATCTTGGCTTTTGAAATCATGGCACGCGCATAAACGCCGGCAAAAGTACAAAAATCGCACGGCATTTGCGCACGCCCCCCAAGATGTTACCCACTTGTTAATCTTCCATTTATTTGGTCAAATACCTTTGCCTGCTGCTGTTATCTCATGGATTTTCCGTAATTTCGCGACCAATTTCATGCAGATGCTCAGATTCCCGTATGACCCAAAACCACTTTCTCCTCCTGTGCTGTTTGTCGGTGCTCGTCCTTATATCCGGTTGCCGGGCGACTAAGTATGTCCCGGAGGGGGAATACCTGCTGAACAAGGTAGTCATCCAGTCGGATGCCAAGGACATATCGCAGAGTGAGGTCAAGAATTACCTGCACCAGACACCCAATTCATCCTTACTGGGAATATGGAAACTGCAGCTGGGGGTGTATAACCTGTCCGGGCCGGATACAACCAAATGGATAAACCGCACCTTGCGCAAAATGGGCGACGCGCCCGTCATATTAGACTCTACCCAGACCGATGCCTCAGTAGTGCAGATAGAGAAACTGGCGCAGAACAAGGGTTATTTCAACGCCGGCGTAAGCTCATCCGTTACCACCAAGAAGCAAAAAGCCACCGTTACCTACGACATCAAGGCGCACGACCCGTATATGGTTGGCGACTACACAGTGCGGATCGGCCGGGAGGAACTGCGCAGCGTGGCGTCCGACAGCATACGCTCCCTCGTAAGGCCGGGCATGCAGTTCAACGTAAGCCAACTGAATGCGGAGCGCACGCGCATCACCAACCGGATGCGCAGGAACGGCTACTACAACTTTGAGAAGGAGTATCTGAACTTCATTGCAGACAGCGTGCAGCACGATCGCCGCATAAACCTGACGCTGGAACTGCGCGACTACGTACGACAGGCGACCGACTCGGCCCAACAGGTCATTTTCCGACAATACACCATACGGGAGGTGGTGATACACACGGGCTTTGACCCAAACCGGCGAGTGACCGAAGCCAACGAGATAGACACCATAAGGCAGGGCAACTACCTGATCTCCTACGGCGGGGGTAAGCGCGACCTGAAGGCGGAAACCCTGATAGACAACTGCTACATAGTGCCGGGCGAGCTGTACAACGACCTGATGGTGGACCGCACCTACTCGGCCATGAACAGCCTGAGCCCCATCAAGTACGTGAACATCACCTTTGCGGAGGTCGTGCCGGGGATGCTCGACTGCTTCATCGTGATTACACCCAACAAGTCCAAGTCGTTTTCCGTGCAGGGCGAAGGCACTTTCTCCGCCGGCGACTGGGGCATTGCAGGCAATACCGGCTTTACGCATCGCAATGTGTTCAGAGGGGCGGAGACCTTTACCGTGCAGGGGCGCGCAGCCTACGAATGGCGCGACGTGGGTAATACGCTGGAGCTGAGCGGCGAGGCCAAGCTGAACTTCCCGAACTTACTTGTACCGCTTACATCGGACGAGTTTAAAAAGAACACGTGGGGCAATACGGAATTCAGCCTTGTATACAACTACCAGAACAGGCCGCTGGAATATACCCGCATCATTGGCGGCTTGGGGATGAAGTACAGCTGGGCCCGCCGCTATTCACCCTTCCGCCATGCGGTGGACATCCTTGACTTTAGCTATGTGTACCTGCCGTGGGTATCCGACGAGTTCCGCACGGCCTTCCTCAACGACGCTTCCATACTGAAATACAGCTACGAAGACCACTTTATTATGCGCACCGGCTACTCAGGCTCCTACTCCAACTACAGCAGCGCAAGGCCCATGCGCAACCACTTTACCCTGCGCTACGGCGTGGAAACCGCAGGCAACCTGCTGTACGGCGCCAGTCATCTGTTCAACCTCCGGCGCGATGAAGACGGCGCGTTCAAGATATTCAACATACGCTACTCGCAGTATGTCAAGCTCGACACCGACTTCAGCTTCCACCAAATATTCGACCGCAACAACCGGTTTGTGTACCATGCTGCGTTCAACATTGGCGTGCCTTACGGCAATGCCTCGTCGCTCCCTTTCGAGAAACGCTACTACAGCGGGGGGGCCAACAGCGTGCGCGGCTGGGCCGTGCGCACACTCGGGCCGGGCACCTACCAACGCAGCGGCAACCTGATTGACTTCAACAACCAGTCGGGCGACATAAAGCTGGACCTGAACGTAGAGCTGCGCTCCAAGCTGTTCTGGCTATTGGAAGCGGCTATCTTCCTGGACGGCGGCAATATATGGACCATCCGCGAATACGAAAGTCAGCCCGGCGGTGCATTCAAGCTCAACACCTTCTACAAGGAGATAGCACTGGCCTACGGCATAGGCTTGCGGTTCGACTTCTCTTTCTTTGTGTTCCGCATCGACTACGGCATCAAGCTGTACGACCCCGCCCAAGACCGCCGTGAACGGTGGCGCAACAATCCCACCTGGGCCGACGATATGGCCTTCCATTTCGCCATAGGCTACCCCTTCTAACCACAGCCCTACGCCACCATGCTACGCCCCTGCCTGATACCCCACGTGACCGAATGCGGATGCGACGAAGCCGGCCGCGGGTGCTTGGCCGGACCCGTATTTGCTGCGGCGGTAATACTGCCGCCCGACTTTAAGCACGACACGCTCACGGACTCCAAGCAGCTCACCGAAGCACAACGCTACCAGCTGCGGCCTGTCATAGAAGAGGCCGCCCTCGCGTGGGCCATAGGCACGGCAAGCGCCGGGGAGATAGACCGCCTGAACATCCTCAACGCTGCCATACTGGCGATGCACCGGGCATTAGCCCAACTGCGCATACAGCCGGAGCATATATTGGTGGACGGCAACCGCTTCCGGCCCTACAGGTTTATCCCCTACCGCACCGTAGTGAAGGGCGATGCTACCTTCCTCTCCATCGCGGCCGCCTCCGTGCTGGCCAAAACCTACCGCGACGACTACATGCTGCAACTGCACGAGGCCTATCCGCACTACGGGTGGGACAAAAACAAAGGCTACCCCACCCGGCAACATCGCGAGGCCATTGCCACACACGGCCCCTGCCCCCACCACCGGCTGACCTTCCGACTTACCTAAGCCCCACCTATTCGGGGAAAAC